>NZ_JAYMZR010000001.1:143821-196456 GCF_035828615.1 Streptomyces sp. H27-D2
CTTCAGGACCCACCCCGCCTCCGTCTTTTGGCCTAAGCACGGCACTCTTCCTGCTTACGCTGATCTCTTGCTGGTAGCGTTCACCTGCAAGTTAGTTGCAATAAGCAGTCGGAGGGCTCGGCATGGCCATCTACACACTTCCTGAACTTCCGTACGACTACGCGGCTCTGGCTCCGGTCATCAGCCCCGAGATCATCGAACTGCACCACGACAAGCACCACGCGGCTTATGTGAAGGGTGCGAACGACACCCTGGAGCAGCTCGCCGAAGCTCGGGACAAGGACCAGTGGGGCGCGGTCAACGGCCTGGAGAAGAGCCTGGCCTTCCACCTCTCGGGTCATATCCTGCACAGCATTTACTGGCACAACATGACCGGTGACGGCGGCGGCGAGCCGCTGGACAAGGACGGCGTCGGGCAGCTCGCCGACGCGATCGCCGAATCCTTCGGCTCCTTCGCCAAGTTCAAGGCGCAGCTGACCAAGGCGTCCGCCACCACCCAGGGTTCCGGCTGGGGCGTCCTCGCGTACGAGCCGGTCAGCGGTCGGCTCATCGTCGAGCAGATCTACGACCACCAGGGCAACATCGGCCAGGGCAGCGTCCCGATCCTGGTCTTCGACGCCTGGGAGCACGCCTTCTACCTTCAGTACAAGAACCAGAAGGTGGACTTCATCGACGCCATGTGGGGCGTCGTCAACTGGCAGGACGTCGCGGCGCGTTTCACCGCCGCCCAGACCCGGGCGAACACCCTGCTGCTGGCTCCGTAGTCTCCGCAGCCTCCGGAGCCTTTGGGCCGCAGTTCCGGCCGTAGCATCCGGGGCCACCCCCGGACCGGCCGCACCGAGCTCCTGCGAGCGTGATCGTCTTCTCAACCTTCACCTTGCAGGCGGTAGAAGGAAGGCCCCCGCGCGGTCGATTCGCGCGGGGGCCTTCTGCCATGCTCCCTCAGCCGGGTTCAGTCGAGCTGAGCCGGGGATTCGCTCCGCGCCTCAGTCGAAGATCGGCCCCTGCGTGCGGGTGCGCTTGATCTCGTAGAAGCCGGGGGTGCCGGCGACCAGCAGCGTGCCGTCCCACAGCTTCGCGGCGGCCTCGCCCTTGGGCGCCGGGGTGACGACCGGGCCGAAGAAGGCGATCGGCTCGCCCTTCGCGCCGTCCGGTCCCGGCACCGCGATGACCGGGGTGCCGACCTCCTGGCCGACCAGGTCGATGCCCCGCTGGTGCGAGACGCGCAGCTCGGCGTCGTAGGCGTCGCTGTCGGCGGCGTCCGCGAGCTCGGCCGGCAGGCCCGCCTCGGCCAGCGCGGCGACGATCGTCTCGCGGGTCTGGGGCAGGCCCTGGTTGTGGAAGCGGGTGCCCAGCGCGGTGTAGAGCGCGCCGAGGACTTCGCTGCCGAACTTCAGTTCGGCCGCTATGCAGACCCGCACCGATCCCCAGGCGGTGGTGCGCAGCATCTCCTGGTACTCGGGCGGCAGATCATCGATCTTGTCCTCGTTGAGCACGGCCAGGCTCATCACATGCCAGCGGACCTCGACCGGCCGGACCTTCTCGACTTCGAGCATCCAGCGCGAGGTCATCCAGGCCCAGGGGCACAGCGGGTCGAACCAGAAATCGGCCGGAGTCCTGGCGCTCTGATCGGCTGACTGCGCGGGCGTCCGCGCGGTGGACTGCTCGGTCACGGTGTCTCCTCATGAGAACGGGACAAGAACGGGCCGAAAGGCCCGGCCGGTGGTCGTGACTGCTGGAACGCGGACGGACACGGCGGCCATTCCCCCCACTGCGCGCGGACATCGCCGCGTGCCATGATTCACAACGTTCGAAATATGAGACGAAGACGAGGAGTCCCGTCGTGCCCGGTGAGAACCTGACCCGAGACGAGGCCCGTGCGCGGGCCCAGCTGCTGGCCGTCGACGGGTACGACGTGGTGCTCGACCTGCGGTCCGCCGTCGGCCCCGCCGACGGCCCCGAGCCGCGGACCTTCCGGTCCACCACCACGATCCGCTTCCGCTGCGCCGAGCCCGGCGCCCGTACCTTCGCCGACCTGATCGCGCCGTCGGTGACCTCGGTCGTGCTCAATGGCCGGGTGCTGGCCCCCGCGGCCGTCTTCGACGGCAACCGGATCGCGCTCGACCGGCTGCAGAGCGAGAACATCCTGACGGTGGACGCGCAGTGCGCGTACAGCCGGACCGGCGAGGGACTGCACCGCTTCGCCGACCCGGAGGACGGCGAGGTCTACCTCTACACGCAGTACGAGCCGGCCGACGCCCGGCGCGTCTTCGCCAACTTCGAGCAGCCGGACCTCAAGGCCCCCTTCACCTTCGCGGTGACCGCGCCCGCGGGCTGGACAGTGCTGAGCAACGCCGAGCGCACGGGCGAGCCCGCACCCGTCAAGAGCGACTCCGGGGCCACCGCCACCTGGCGGTTCGCGCCGACCAAGCCGATCTCGACGTACATCACGGCCGTCGTCGCCGGGCCGTACCACTACGAGAGCGAGCTCTACAGCCGCACCTTCGAGGACGGTGCGAAGCTGGAGATCCCGCTCGGCGCGCTCTGCCGCAAGGGGCTCGCCAGGCACTTCGACGCGGCCGACATCTTCACCGTCACCAAGCAGGGCCTGGACTTCTTCCACGACAACTTCGACTACCCGTACCCCTTCGGGAAGTACGACCAGGCGTTCGTGCCGGAGTACAACATCGGCGCGATGGAGAACCCCGGCTGTGTCACCTTCCGCGAGGAGTTCGTCTTCCGCGGCAAGGTGACCCAGGCCTCCTACGAGGGCCGGGCGAACGTCATCCTGCACGAGATGGCGCACATGTGGTTCGGCGACCTCGTCACCATGGAGTGGTGGGACGACCTGTGGCTCAAGGAGTCCTTCGCCGACTTCATGGGGGCCTTCTCGCTGGTCGAGGCGACCCGTTTCAAGGACGGCTGGATCACCTTCGCCAACCGCCGCAAGTCCTGGGCGTACCGGGCCGACCAGCTCCCCTCGACGCACCCGGTCACCGCCGACATCGGGGACCTGGAGGACGCCAAGCTCAACTTCGACGGGATCACCTACGCCAAGGGCGCGTCCGTGCTCAAGCAACTGGTGGCCTACGTCGGCCGGGACGCCTTCCTGGAGGGGGCCCGGCGCTACTTCAAGCGGCACGCCTACGGGAACACCCGGCTGGAGCACCTGCTGGAGGTGCTGGAGGAGACCTCCGGCCGCGACATGAGCCAGTGGTCCCGGTCCTGGCTGCAGACCGCCGGCGTCAACTCCCTCACCCCGCAGGCGACTTACGACGCGAGCGGGCGGATCACCGAACTGGCCGTCCTCCAGGAGGCCGTCCCCTCGCACCCGACGCTGCGTCCGCACCGGATCGCGGTGGGCCTCTACCGGCGGCAGCAGGCCGACGGCGCGCTGGTCCGCTACGCGCGAGCCGAGGCCGACGTCGCCGGCCCCCGTACGGTCGTGTCCGAGCTGGCCGGGGCCGAGCGGCCCGACCTGATCCTGGTCAACGACGACGACCTGACGTACTGCAAGATCCGCTTCGACGAGGTGTCGCTCGACACCCTGCGCAAGCACCTCGGCGAGCTCACCGACCCGCTGGCGCGCGCGCTGTGCTGGTCCGCGCTGTGGAACCTCACCCGGGACGCTCTGATGCCCGCCCGCGACTTCCTGGATCTGGTGCTGCGCTTCGCCGGGCGCGAGAGCGACATCGGCGTGCTCCAGATGCTGCACGCCTGGGTCCGCTCCGCGCTGGTGCACTACGCGGCACCCGACCGGCGCGAGCAGGGCGCCGAGGCGCTCGCCGAGGGTGCGCTGCGCGAGCTGCGGCTCGCCGATCCGGGCAGCGGGCATCAGCTGGCCTGGGCGCGCTTCTTCGCCTCGGTCGCGGTGCGCGACGCCGATTTCCAGCTCGCGCGCGGGCTGCTGGACGGCTCCGCCAGGATCGACGGCCTCGACGTCGACCAGGAGCTGCGCTGGACCTTCCTGGAGCCGCTCGCCGCGCACGGCGTCGCCGACGAGGCCGCCATCGCGGCGGAACTCACGCGCGACAACACCGCCTCGGGCAAGCGCCACCAGGTGCGCGCTCTGGCCGCCCGGCCCTCGGCGGCGGTCAAGGCCGCGGCCTGGGACGACGTGGTCGGCTCCGACGCCCTGTCGAACGCGCTGGTGGAAGCCACCATCTCGGGCTTCGACCAGCCGAGCCAGCGGGAACTGCTGGAGCCGTACGGGCAGAAGTACTTCGCGGTGATCGAGCAGGTGTGGCGGGACCGCTCCATCGAGATCGCGATGGCCGTGGTCAGGGGGCTGTTCCCGATGCTCCAGGGCGACCGCCGGACGCTGGACGCGGCGGACGCGTGGCTCGGCGGCCACCTTGAGGCGGCGCCCGCGCTGCGCCGGCTGGTGCTGGAGGCCCGCGACGACCTGGCCCGCGCGCTGCGCGGACAGGCCTGCGACGAGGCCGCGGGGAAGTAGCGGAGCGGTTGGTTCGGGCGGGGCGCGGGCGGGCAGGCCCCGCGCGCGTCCTCGGTCATCGAACGTCCGTACTTTAGGGCGAGGTTGTCCTGGTTTGCCGACGACTGTGTAACAGCGGTTAGGGAGGGGGGCGGCAGCGGGCATCGGGCGGTCATGAATCACGACACACCCGTCTCCCCCCGCCCCCTCCGTCACCTCGCCGACGCGCAGCGCCGGGTGCTGACCGCGCATCAGCTGCGCGAGCACGGCGTCGCCGCCGCGACCGTCGCCGAGCGCTGCCGCCCCGGCGGCCTGTGGCAGCAGGTCCTGCCGGGCGTCTATCTGCTGCACGCCGGCCCGCCGACGGACGAGGAGCGCCTGCACGCGGCGCTGCTCTACGCCGGGCGGCCGGTCGCCGTCCGGGGCGCGCGCCCCACCGCCGTACCGGAGCAGGCGTGCCCGCTGCGCGCCGGAGCGAACGGCTGGCCGCAGGGCGCGCGGGCGACCGTTCCCGCCCCCGGCGATCCGTACGGCGAGGCCATGATCACCGGCCTGGCGGCGCTCGCCCTGCACCGCTTCTCGTCCGCGCCCCCGCTGCACGCCCTCGACCGGATCGACGTGCTGGTCCCGCGCACCCGCCGGCTGCGCTCCACCGCCCTGGTGCGCCTGGTCCGCGCGCCCGCGCTCCCCCTCCCGGCCACCATCGACGAGGTGCCCGTCGCCCCCGCGCCGCGCGCGCTCGCGGACGCCCTCGCGCAGCTCGCCGACGCCTCGGTGGTGCGCCGGCTGCTCACCGAGGCGGTGCGCGGCGGGCACTGCGAGCCGGCCGCCGTCGTACGGGCGCTCAGCCAGGCCCGGCTGCTGTCCCGGCCGCACGTCATCGACGCCGTGGACAGCCTGCTCGCGGAGGGCCTGGCCATCGCGGAGGGGCGGCTGTACGAGCTGGTGCGCGAGCACGGGCTGCCCGAGCCGGTGTGGAACGTGGACCTGCGGCTGCCCGGCGGCCCCTACCTCGGCGGCCTGGACGCCTACTGGCCGGACCAGGCCGTGGCCGTCGAGATCGACGCCCGCACGCCCCGCCAGGACGAGGACGTCCTCTGGTCGGAGTACGCCCGCAAGCGCGAGCACCTGGAGCGGCTCGGCGTCACCGTCGTGCACGTCACGCCCAAGAAGCTGCGCGAGGCCGCCGAGCAGCAGGCCACGGTGATCCGCACCGCGCTGATCGCCTCGGCGGAGCGGGAGCCGGCCGCGTATCTGGTCGTGCTGCCGCGGTGAGGGCGGGCGGGCCTTTGCCGCCGCCCCGCGCGTCGCCTCCGCCGCTGCCCCGTACGTCGCCGCCCCGTACGTCGCCGCCCCATGCGTCGCCTCCCCGGTCAGCGCCGCAGCAGCAGCAGCTCCGTGTTGCGGTCCCCCGCCGTGCCCGAGAGTTCGGTGCGGGCGCCCGCCGCGTTGAAGGACAGTTCGCGGTAGAGGGCGGCCAGGCCGGTCTGCGAGAGGTCGGCGAAGTCCGTGCGGTGCGGGGCGGCGGACTCGATGAGCGTGGTGAACAGGGACAGCGTCCCGTCGTGGTTGTCGACCAGCTCGATGACGCGGGCGAGCTGCGGGAAGTCGATGTGCGAGGCGGTCGAGATCTCCCAGAAGGCGCCGTGCGGGGTGATCGCGTTCTTGTGGCTGTGGCCGTTGATCCAGGCCGCCACATTGCGGTGCCGCCCCAGCAGCGCGACGAGTTCGTCGCCGCCGTGCCGCCGCTCCCCCGGGCGGGCCGGGTCGGGGCGCAGGTTGCGCATGGACTTGGCGGTGTGGTGGCTGAAGACGAGAACGTGCTCGTCCTTGTGGTCCTTCAGGGTCCGCTCCAGCCAGCGGAGCTGGCCGGTGCCGAGCGAGCCCTCGTAGTGGCCGGCGGAGTCGGTGGTGTCGAGGCTGACGCCGATCACGTCGCGCGCGATGCGGAACGAGTAGTGCAGGTGGTCGTCGGCGAGGTTGGCGGCCGTGTAGCCGTGGCCGACCGGGCCGGGGCCGGTCTGCCGCGGGTCGAGGTGCGCCTGGAGGTACTGGCGCGGGGTGAAGGGCGCCCGGCGCGGGTCGGGGGTCACCTCGCGCATCGACTTCGTCCGGCCGCGCAACAGCTCCGCGAAGAGCTTGCCCTTGGGGTCGCCGCCCCGCTTCACCGTCTTCCAGAGCGCGGCTCCCTCGGCCTCGGGGAGCTGTTCGAGCTTGCGCCCGCCGACCGCGAAGTCCGCGAAGAAGCCGCCCGCCGCGTAGCAGCCGCCGGGCAGGCTGTCGTGGTTGCCGGCGGTCGAGTACCAGGGCACCGTCAGGCCGGGGCTGTTGACGGTGGATATCGCGGCGGCGAGGTAGCCGTCGAGCCGCGGGAAGCCGCGGCGCTTGTCGGCGTCGCGTACGGCGGCGTCGGGCTGCCAGTAGAGCGGCAGGCCGCTGTTCTGCACGCCTTCGTAGCGGCGCGGGTCTCCGGTGTTGGGGGTGATCCGGCCGCCGTTCATCACGCCGAGGAACCAGTCCAGCTCGGCCTGCGAGTTGTTGTCGGTGTTGTCGCCCGTGGTCATGACGAAGGAGAGCGGCAGGCCGGTCACCGGGCCGCCGCTCAGCCCGTTGACCCGTTCGACGAGCGAGGCGGCCCCGGCGACGGACAGCGCCTCCTGGGGCCGCCAGGCGCTCGCCGTGGAGGAGCGCAGGTACTCGTAGCGCAGCGGGTGCTGCACATCGACGATGTGCAGATCGGTGAACTGCGTGAAGGCCGCCAGCGCGGTGCGCCGCTCGGTACGGCCCGCCTTCGCCGCCGCCAGCTCGGTCCGTACGGCACGGGGCCAGGCCGGCCCGTCGCCCAGCCTGCGGTAGCCGCCGGCGCTGCCGCGTGGCGTGGCGACCGTACGCAGGGTGGTGCCGGCCCGCGAGGGAGCGACCGGCGCGGCGGGCGCGGTGAGGGCGACTCCCTGGGCGGCGGCGCGCGCGGCGGCGGCCCCGTTGACCGGCTGGGACGCGGTGGCGGACCCGCCGCCAGGACCGAAAGCCAGCCCGAGCCCGGCTGCGACGCCGGCCCCGCCCGCGGCTGCGATGAAGGAGCGTCGGTTGAGGTGGGCGGCGGCTGGGCGGGTGCGGGCCGTACGGGCCATGCGGGATCTCCCCGAGTGCGAACGCGGTAGCGGCAGGACAGCAGCGCTGTCCGTCACTGGGGATGGTTGGCACCGGGGGTGGCCTGCGCTCTAACGAGACGGGAACGCCTGACGCCGTTCTCCGCAACTGGATCACCGCACCGCGAACGGCCATCCGGTCATGGCCAAGTCATGTCCCGATGGAGCGCTGCCGCTCACTTCGTGTTCATCCGCGAGGGAAGGGGGGTGGCTGTGGGGCGGTCGAGGGGGCGCGCGCCGCACCCGCACGCGCCCGCGCTCGCCGCACCCCTCACGCCCGCGCTCACCACGCCGCGAGCCGTCGCACCCCGGCTCCGGTCACCGCCACCGCGACACCGCTTCGTCCCCTTACAACCGCTATGCCCGCACTGGCGGGTGGCGGGTTTACGCCATCCCTACATTGCGTCTCCACCAACTCTCCCCAAACATCCACCCCTTGGACAAAGGTGATCGGACTATCGGCTCCGTATTCCGAACAAGGGTGCCCATGTCATCTGAATCCATATCCGGGTCCGTATCCGGCCCGAGACGCGTGGCGCGGATCGCGCTCGCCGCCGGTCTGGTGGCCGCGCTCTCCGCGGCCGGTGCCGCTCCGGTGCTCGCCGCGGACGACGACCCCGCGCCCGCTCCGCTGAAGAAGTCGGCCGGCAAGCTCGGTTCGGCCGACGCGACGCTGCTCGCCGAGGCGAAGGCCGACGGCGACAAGAACGTCACGATGATGATCGCGACCGCGCCGGGCGCCACCGAGCAGGTCGCCGACCGCCTCGACGCCGTCAAGGGCGCGTCGGTGGGCCGTACGTACGACAAGCTCGGCTACGTACGCGCCACCGTGCCCACCGGCAGGGCCGAGGCCGCCATCGCGCAGGCCCAGAAGCTCTCCTCGGTGCACGGCATCGATCTCAAGCAGGAGATCAAGCTCCCGGACCCGACGCCGGGCGCGGACCGGGCCAAGGGCGCCAAGACCGGTGAGCGCGGTTCGTACCCCGCGCCCGGCAAGGACACCCCCGCGAAGAACCCGTACCAGCCGTCCTTCGAGACCGGCGCGGTGGACTTCGTCAAGGACCACCCGAAGGCGGACGGCCGCGGGGTGACCATCGGCATCCTCGACTCCGGCATCGACCTCGGCCACCCGGCGCTGGCCAGGACCAGCACCGGCGAGCGCAAGATCACCGACTGGGTGACGGCGACCGACCCCATCGTGGACGCGGACGCGACCTGGCGGGCGATGACCAACGCCGTCTCCGGTCCCAGCTTCGGCTTCAACGGGCGTACGTACACCGCGCCGGCCGGCTCCTACCAGGTGAGCCTGTTCCGGGAGAGCGCGACGACCGGCGGCGACATGAAGGGCGACCTCAACCGGGACGGCGACACCACCGACTCGTGGGCCCTGCTGTACGACGCCGCCAAGGGCACCGTGCGCGTCGACATCGACGACAACGGCGACTTCGGCAACGACGAGGAGATGTCCCCGTACAAGGACAAGTTCCAGGTCGGGCACTTCGGCAAGGACAACCCGAGCACCCCGATCTCCGAGGAGATCCCGTTCGTCGTGGAGGTCCGCAAGGACGTCCCGATGGACCCGTACGGCGGTGACTGGGTCGGCAAGAAGGCCGACTTCGTCAACATCGGCGTGATCGAGTCCGAGCACGGCACGCACGTCGCGGGCATCACGGCCGCCAACGGCCTGTTCGGCGGCAAGATGAACGGTGCCGCCCCCGGCGCGAAGCTCGTCTCCTCGCGCGCCTGCACCTGGAGCGGCGGCTGCACCAACGTCGCGCTTACCGAGGGCATGATGGACCTGGTGGTGAACCGCGGCGTCGACATCGTCAACATGTCGATCGGCGGCCTGCCGGCGCTCAACGACGGCAACAACGCCCGCTCGGAGCTGTACAACCGGCTCATCGACGACTACGGCGTCCAGCTCGTCATCTCCGCGGGCAACAGCGGCCCCGGCGTCAACACCATCGGCGACCCGGCCGTCGCCGGCAAGGTGATCAGCGTCGGCGCGTCGATCTCCCAGGAGACCTGGGCGGCCAACTACGGCTCGCAGGTGACCAAGAAGTACTCGATGCTGCCCTTCTCCTCGCGCGGCCCGCGTGAGGACGGCGGCTTCGCGCCGACCATCACCGCCCCCGGCGCGTCAATCAACACCATCCCGACCTGGGAGCCCGGCGGCCCGGTCGCCGAGGCCGGCTACCAGCTGCCGCCCGGCTACGCGATGCTGCAGGGCACCTCGATGGCGTCCCCGCAGGCCGCCGGCGCGGCCACGCTGCTGCTGTCCGCCGCCAAGCAGAAGAACCTCGACCTGAACCCGGCCGACCTGCGCACCGCGCTCAACAGCACCGCGACGAACATCAGCGGCATGAAGGCGCACGAGCAGGGCTCCGGCCTGATGAACATCAAGCGCGCCTGGGCCGCGATCCGCGACGGCGCGACCGCTCACCGGTACACCGTCAAGGCCCCGGTGAACACCGCGCTCTCCGACAAGCTCAAGACCCCGGGCTTCGGCACCGGCGTCTACGACCGCGAGGGCGGCCTCAAGGCCGGCAAGTCGCGTACGTACGACGTCACCGTCACCCGCACCACCGGCCCGGACCGCGCCGTGCGGCACCAGCTGAAGTGGCGCAACAACGACGGCGCCTTCCGGCTCTCGGGCTACGACGAGGTCAGCCTGCGGCTGAACAAGCCGGTCACCGTCCAGGTCGTGGCCAAGCCCGCCACCGCCGGCTTCCACAGCGCGATCCTGACCCTCGACGACGAGGACACCACCGGCGTCGACCAGCAGATCATGACCTCGGTCGCCGTCGCCGACCCGCTGGCCAAGCCGGCGTACGAGCTGAAGAAGTCCGGCTCGGTGCAGCGCAACAGCACGACGTCCTACTTCGTGACGGTGCCGCAGGGCGCGAAGTCCCTTGAGGTCGCCATGAGCGGCCTGAAGGACAAGAGCCAGACCCGCTGGATCGCGATCAGCCCCTACGGTGTCCCGGCTGACCCGACCTCCACCATCAACTGCTACCCGGACTACCCCAACCCGGCGAACACCTGCCGTCCGGACCAGCGCTCGTACGCGGACCCGATCCCCGGCGTCTGGGAGATCGAAGTCGAGTCCCGGCGCACCTCGCCGCTGCTCGACAACCCGTACACGGTCGCGGCGACCGCCCTGGGCACCACCTTCGACCCGGCCGTGCAGACCGTGGCCGAGGCCAAGGTCGGCGTCCCCGCCCCGGTCGAGTGGACGGCCGCCAACGGCTTCGCCCCGATCGACGGCAAGCTCAAGGGCGCCGAGCTGGGCTCCGCCAAGAACACCCGTCCCACCATCGCGGAGGGCGATTCGCAGCAGACCACGGTCGTCCTCGGTGAGGGCGTCTCCCGCCTCGACGTCGCGATCGGCTCGACTTCCGACGCGGCGGCCGACCTCGACCTGAGCGTCTCCCTGAACGGCGCGGTCGTCGGCTCCTCCGCCGACGGCGACTCCGAGGAAGCCGTCACCCTGCCCAAGCCGAAGGCCGGTACGTACACGATCACCGTGGACGGCTACTCGGTCCCCTCCGGCAACACCGAGTACGACTACGCGGACGTCTACTTCGCGCCGTCGCTCGGCGAGGTCAAGGTCGACGAGTCGAAGGCCGTCAAGCTGGCCAACGGCGCCTCGACCAAGGTCCAGGCCGAGGTCATCGTGGCCGGCGCGGCCCCCGAGGGCCGCGAGTTCCTCGGCGAGGTCAGCCTGCTCAACGGCCGTGGCACGGTCACGGGCGGTGGCAGCGTGCGGATCGAGAAGGTCGTCGGCTGAGGCTCGATGCTCGATGACAGCTTCGACTGAAGCGAACTGAGTTACGCGGGGCGGGTGCTGAGCAAAGCACCCGCCCCGCAGGCGTGTTCGGCAGCGGCGTTCCCGCGATGGCGACGGGAACGGGGGCCGGACCCCGCGAATGCGAAGCCGCTCAGCCCGGCCGCACAGCCCCGTCCGGGAAGCCGTGCGGGCGTGTCGTACGGTGCTGATGGCGTCGAGGGGAAAGCGGGGGCAGCCGAGATGGATTTGCCTGAGGAAATATTGGCCATGCGAGCCGGGGCGGGTGATCCGGCTGCGCTGGTCGGCGAGTTCCGGCGTACGGCAGTGCTGGTGCCGGTCGCCGACGGCGGGCTGATGTCGGGCCATTTCGGCGGAGTCCGCTGGCTCTACGCCTTCACCGACGAGGCGGCCCTCGCGCGCTTCGCGCTGGCGCGCGGCGCGGCGGCCACCGAGGAGTGGGAGTACCGGGCGGTGTTGGGCGCGCGGCTGCTGGACGCCGTGGTCCCCGCGCTGGAGGGCCCGGCGGGGGTGGCGGTCGATGTCGCCGACCCGGAGAGTTCGATGCTGTTTCCGCCGGTGCGGGGCATCGTGCCGGACGCGGTCGCGGTGGACGGCGTCGTGGATGCGCGTGCGTATGCGCATACGGGTGCGGGTGCGGGTGTTGCGCTGTGAGCGACGGCGGTGGCGCGGATCTGGGGATCGACCAGGCGTCGTTGAAGCAGATCACCGAAGGCTTGCGGGGTGCGATCCACGAGCTGAAAGGGATCGGGACGGCCTCCGGGGCGGTGATGGGCGCGGGGTTCGAGGAACTGTCCCTGACCGGAATGGAGGCCGGGCACAGCGGCCTCGCGGGTGACTTCGAGGGCTTCTGCGAGCGCTGGGAGTGGGGCGTGCGGGCGCTGATCCAGGACGCCAATCAGCTGGCGGAGCGTACGGGCATCGCGGCGGGGATGCTCTGGGAAGAGGACCAGTACGCGCAGGGCACGTTCAAGGTGGCGGCCAACGCGGTGGCCGGGAATCCGCACCTGGCCGAGGACGACGTGGAGAAGAAGGGCTGGGGGGAGTTGTTCTCCACCGACACCTACGCGCCGGACTACAGCGCGAAATCCTTCGAGCAGGCGCAAACGGACATCACGCAGAACTGGAAGGACAGCGGGCGGACGTGGTCCACGAACGGGGTGATCGGCGATCAACAACAACAGGTGATGGACGGGGTGGGGGTCAACGAGAAGGGGCGGGAGCTGTTGCTGAACGAAACGTTCGGGCCCTCCCCGGAGGAGCGAGCCGAGGCCGCTCAGCGGCAACAGCAACAGGGACCGTCGGCCGGGAGTGAGGGCTGATGGGCTGGGACCTGATTCCCGACGTCGTCGAGGACACGGTCGAGGACGGCGTGGAGAAGCTCGGCGAGGGCGTCGACTGGGCCGGGGACCAGACCGCGGACGGGCTGGACAACGTCGGTCTGGGAGGCGGCGCGGACTGGGTCCGGGAGAAGAGCGACTCGGCTGCGAACTACCTGGGCGCGGACGTGGCCGAGATGGAGCTGGGCCGGACCGAGAACCCGAAGAAACTCATCTACGGCAGCGTCGCCAGGATCAAGTCCACGACCTCGCATCTCAAGGACTTCCAGAAGTCGTTCGACCAGGTCGGGCGGGGGCTGAAGGGCGTGGATTCGAGCCGGTGGAAGGGACAGGCGGCGGACGCGTTCCGGGAGAAAGTCGCCGTCGAGCCGAAGAAGTGGTTCAAAGCCGCGGACGCGTTCGAGAAGGCCTCCGACGCGATGGAGCGCTTCAGCGAGACCCTGGCGTGGGCGCAGCAGCAGGCGCAGGAGGCCATCGACGCATACAAGAAGGCCCAGGAGGCGTCGGAGAAGGCCCGCGCCGCGCACAACGCCGCGGTAGCCGAGTACAACACGTCGGCCGAGTCGTACAACGCGTCCGCCGCCGAGGGCAAGGAACCGGGAACGAAGCCGGTGAAGCCTGGAGAGTTCTCCGATCCCGGTACGGCCGGGTTGAAGGCGGCGCAGGGCACGTTGGACGAAGCGCGCCGGCAGCGCGACGAGGCGGCGGAGTCGGCGCGTAAGGCGGTCCGGTCGGCCCGGGACGCGGCGCCGGACAAGCCCTCGTACGGTGAGCAGTTCGAGGACGGGCTGACAGGTCTGCAACTGTCGGGGAACCACATCGTCGGCGGCGTCGTCAAGGGCACCGCGGGCATGGTCGGATTCGCGCGCAGCGTCAATCCCATCGACCCGTACAACCTCACGCATCCGGCCGAGTACGCGACGAGCTTGAACAGCACCGTCACGGGACTCGTGACGATGGTCAACGACCCGGTCACCGCGGGCAAGACGATGCTCAGCGGGTTCGCGAGGGACCCGGGAGAGGGCATCGGCAAATTTCTCCCCGAGCTTTTCGGTTCCAAGGGCCTGGGCAGTGCCAGGAGGCTCGCCGATGCGGCCCGGCACCTACCCGAGGGGCACAAACCACCTAAAAGCCCCGGTCGTGCGGGCGCGAACGAAGGCGGCCCCGGAGCGCAAGACAGGCAGGACTGCAAGAGGACGTGCGGTGGCACCGACCCCGTCGACCTGTCGACCGGAAAGATGTACCTGCCGCAGACCGACGTGGCCCTGCCCGGCGCACTGCCGTTGGTGTTCTCGCGTCGGGTGGAGTCCGGATACGCGGCGGGCCGCTGGTTCGGCCCGTCCTGGTCGAGCACGGCCGACCAGCGGCTGGAGATCGACGCGGAGGGCGTCGTTCTCATCAGCGAGGACGGCCTGCTGCTGGCCTACCCACACCCGGCACCGGACGTCCCGACACTCCCGGAGACCGGCCCACGCTGGCCGCTGGAGCGGGACGCGAACGGCGACTACACACTCAGCGACCCAGACACCGGCCACGTCCGGCACTTCACCGGGCCGAGCGGCGCAGAGGGCAACGGTGCTGACGGCATCGCGCGCCTGGAGCAGATATCCGACCGCAACGGCCACTGGATCACCTTCGAATACGACCCCGAAAGCGACCCCGAAGGCGCTCCGACCGGCATCGTCCACAGCTGCGGCTACCACCTCAAACTCTCCACCGCCAACGGCCGGATCACCGCCCTGCACCTCACGGGCGGGGCGTCGGACGGCAGCGACCAGGAGCTGATCCGCTACGACTACAGCGCCGACGGCGACCTGACCGAGGTCATCAACTCCAGCGGCCTGCCGCTGCGCTTCGAGTACGACGACGAGCACCGGGTCATCTCCTGGACCGACACCAACGACCGCCGCTACGACTATGTCTACGACAACCGGGACCGCTGCGTCGCCGAGGGCGGCACCGAGGGTCACATCTCGGTGCGCATCGACTACGACAGCACCGACCCGGCGACCGGCCACCGCGTCACGAACGTCACCACCACCGCCGGCGGTCACACCACCCGCTACCTGTTCAACGCCCTGCGCCAGGTCGTCGCCGTGACGGACCCGCTGGGAAACACGGTCCGCACCGAACACGACCGCTACGACCGGCTGCTGTCCCGCACCGACGCCCTGGGCCGTACGACCGCTTTCGCGTACGACGCGGACGGCCGCCTCTCCACCGTCACCCGCCCGGACGGCCACGAGTCCACCGCCGCCTACGACAGCCTCGGCCACCCGACCACCATCACCGAGGTGGACGGCAGCGTCTGGCAACAGGAGTACGACGAACGCGGCAACCACACCGCCGTCACCGACCCGGCCGGCCACACCACCCGCTACGCCTACAACGACCACGGCCACCTGACGACCGTCACCAACGCCCTGGCCGAAACCCTCCACGTCCACTGCGACCCGGCGGGCCTGCCCCTCCGAATCACCGACCCCCTCGGCGCGACCACCACCTACACCCGCGACCGCTTCGGCCGCCCCACCACCATCACCGACCCGGTGGGCGCCATGACCCGCATGGACTGGACGGTCGAGGGCAAACCGGCTCGCCGCACAGACCCGGACGGCGCGGAGCAGACCTGGACGTACGACGGCGAAGGCAACTGCACGACCCACACCGACGCCAACGGCAGCACCTCACACTTCGAATACACCCACTTCGACCAACTGGCCGCACAGACCGGCCCGGACGGAGTGCGCTATGAGTTCACCCACGACACCGAGCTGCGCCTCACCCAGGTCACCAACCCGCAGAACCTGACCTGGACCTACACCTACGACCCGGCCGGCCGCCTCACCGCCGAAACCGACTTCGACGACCGCACCCAGACCTACCAGCACGACCCCACCGGCCGTCTCATTTCCCGCACCAACCCGCTCGGCCAGACCATCCGCTACGAGCACGACGCGCTGGGCCGCATCGTGCGCAAGGACGCGGACGACCGGATCACCACCTTCGAACACGACCTCGCCGGCCGCCTGCTCCGCACGGCCAACCCGGACGCCGACATCCGCTACCACCGCGACCGGATGGGCCGCGTCAAGTCGGAAACCGTCAACGACCACGTCATGAGCCACACCTACGACCCGCTGGGCCGCCGCACCCGCCGCATCACCCCCCCCGGAGCGAAATCGACGTTCGGCTACGACACGGCAGGCCGCCGCACCACCCTGACCACCGCCGGCCGGACGATCGCCTTCGCCCACGACGCGGCAGGCCGGGAAACCACCCGCCACATCGGCGACACCCTCACCCTCGACCAGACCTGGGACGCGGCGAGCCGCCTGACCGCCCAGACCCTGACGAGCACCCCGACCGCCCCGGCCGCCCCGACTGCCCGGACCGTCCAGCACCGCGCGTACACCTACCGGGCCGACGGCCACCTCACCGGCCTGGACGACCAACTCTCCGGCGCCCGCACCTTCGACGTCGACGCGGCGGGCCGGGTCACCGCCGTCCACGCCCGGGGCTGGACGGAGAGCTACGCCTACGACGACGCCGGCAACCAGACCCACGCCACCTGGCCCGACCAACACGCCTCACCCGACGCCCGAGGCGACCGCACCTACACCGGCACCCGCATCACCCGCGCCGGCGCGATCCGCTACCAACACGACGCCGCGGGCCGCCTCACCCAACGCCAGAAAACCCGCCTCTCCAAAAAACCCGACACCTGGCACTACACCTGGGACGCCGAAGACCACCTCACCGCGGTCACCACCCCCGACGGCACCACCTGGCGCTACCTCTACGACCCGCTGGGCCGCCGCACCGCCAAACACCGCCTCGCCCCGGACGGCTCGATAGCGGAACAGACCGACTTCACCTGGGACGGCACCACCCTCACCGAACAAACCACCCACTCCCCCACCACCCCCAACCCCGTCACCCTCACCTGGGACCACAACGGCCTGCGCCCGCTGGCCCAGACGGAACGCATCCTCTCGGCGGACGTACCGCAGGAGGTGATCGACGAACGCTTCTTCGCGATCGTCACCGACCTCATCGGCACGCCAAGCGAACTCATCGACGAGTCGGGCAGCATCGCCTGGCGCACACGCAGCACGCTATGGGGCACGACGACATGGGCAGCTGCCAGCACGACTTACACCCCACTGCGCTTCCCGGGCCAGTACTTCGACCCCGAAACCGGCCTCCACTACAACTTCCACCGTTACTACGATCCTGAGACCGCTCGGTACGCCACCATCGACCCTCTGGGTCTAGCACCGGCTGCCAACCCCGCCACTTACATCCACAACCCGCACACCTGGACCGACCCGCTCGGGCTTGGGCCGTGCATCGGGGAACCTGATCCTGCGAGCCAGGGCGGCAATCTCAGCATGCTGGCCGACAAGATCGCTGCACACGGAGACATCAACAATCGCGGGATCCCAGGCGTGGATGACCTGGACGTCCCGGAACACCTGGAAGATCTGATGACCAACGCTCCCGGAATCAAGATGCGGGATACCCCGAGCGGAACACCCCGATGGACCTGGTGGGATGACACTTCGGGGACCATGCTGATCAGAGAGGGAAGCAACGGGACATTTATGCAACCGGGTTCCGGTTACGAATATTTCCTGAAACAATTGAGAGAGTAGATTAAAATGTGCGCAAGAAGGCAACCACAGGAAACTCCGGACACAGAAGCGACATGGTCCGTATTGTCGCAGCATGTTCTTGAAAGCATTCAGCAGCGCGACGCAACTCGATTGGCTGTCGAAGTCTCCAGAATCTCACCAAAATTTCATGATCGAATCACAGAGCCCGTCTATTCGGTTAAGAGTATGTTCAAGTACTGGGAGCGACTTATTCGGAGGATGGAATCTGGATGGAAAATTGAAGGACAATACCCAATCAGCGCATACTCCAATGATTTGGATACAAGGGATCAGCTTCAAGCTGTAATGCAGGAAGTTTCAGATGAGGCGCGAGTAGCACTTTCTGGCCTACTGAGCAGTCTAGACGAACGATTCGAATCACAGACAATTCCCGACGAAGCGGGCGAACTCCGCCCTTGGTTGCAGCCCTCCAGCGGGGAGGGGGTTGAGCAAAACGAGTACTGGCGACGCAAGCCTCGGGTGATCCCGTGGTGAGTGCGCGCTGATCAGCTCATGAAACTTATTCGACAGCTGACAGACCCGGATACACGGCAGCGCGAGCTCGGCGCCGACAGAGTGACAGATTGGGTGAGCAGCTATTCCAAGACAGAAAGGCGACTGCTAGCAGGAATCTTGTCGATCTCCGCAGCTTGTGAGCAGCATCATGGCACTTTGGAAGCACAGTTGCACGCACTCCTTGAACTCGGAGCCAGCGGGCTTACAAATTTCGAGAGTATTGCACATCTGCGCGAGATTGATCTCACGACACTGCCCGGCAGCTTGAGTGAATACGTTGAGGATCTCCTGAATACATCTTGACCTCACGTATCAGGAATTTCTGGACTTGCACGACACGGAGGTCCTGGAGGATCTGGGCGTCCAACTCGAGTCTTCAAGGGGGGACACACAGGGACAGATTGAACTACAAGTATTCCCGCGCGTTACAATCGTGGACAGACTGCTATTTGTGTGAGGGAAGAGCTACGCCGAGTTTCTCACTGGTCCACCCAGCGCATCAATGGCCAACTTCTCTAGGCGAGGAACATTTCCACTGACGGTTGAAGACGAGTGGGCTAGAAATGGTTGACCTTGATGGAGAAGATCGGTGGCGCAGAATATCGGCCAGCGGACTCAAAGTGCTCGACACTCCGCCCCCAGAAGACGTTCCAACAGTGCTTCAAGTATGGAAGCATGTGTCCAATATTGAAACGGAGCCTACTGCAACAGTCGGCCAAGAACACCCGGAAGCGCTGGCAGAAGTGGACCGCCAGTGGCTTCTTCAAGCCTCAAGAAATTCCCTCTTCGCTGAAGATGGATCATTTCTGGTCAGCATGGCCGGGCAAGGCAGTCTGGAGCTCGGCTGGATCTGCGTGGAGTGGTCGAAAGGAGCTGAATTGGCTTCACATCTCCAAGATGAAGGATCTCCCGAGTTTTTGGGCATGTCCATTGACGGGGACCACGTTTGCGCGGTGACCACAGAAGAGTACGAATATTGGATTGTGAAGCATCGATTCGGAATATACTCGGAATCATTGGACGCATCAAATCCGGGGATAATCAGGGAAGTTACGTAATTCAAGAACTCCCGGATGATCCGCCAAGCTATCTTGTATTGACAGCCCTTGATCCCGAGTTCAGAAATGGAAGCGGAGACGAATGGGTGGAAGACACACCTTCCCTCCAGCAGTTCTTTAAAGAGGCTCATTGGGATATCGAATGGGAGTAGCGGAATTTTCCGTCCCACCCTCTAGTATCGGCAAGAAGCTAACGGGGATACCACTCGAAGGCAACCCTACCCTCGAATAGAACCTCGATAAATCAACATGGGATTACCATGGATTGGCTTTCAGAAGAGGATGAGTGGCTGCGCGTAGCACCCCGATTGGCAGAAATAATCTCCTCTTGGGATGACATCGGTTACATCGAAGTCTATCGGGCGAACGAATGGCCCGCTCACCAGACGGGGCGCAGAATTAAAGGTGCAGAATTGCAAGCACTCCTCAGGGAGGATTTCACATGGAAGTACGAAGAGATCCCACGCGAAGCAATCAGCCTCCTCGCCACAAAACTAAGTCGCGAGCTGAGCGTGCCGCCGGACCAGAGGAATTGAGCTTATAATTCCCGTATGACACTTCACTGGGCTGAGCAGCTCGTAAACCCAGAACAACTCACCGCTCTCTACCTGACGATTCCATCCCTTCATTCCATCAAAGTGAGATCCATACACCTCGACCGCTGGGGTCCAACTCTCACACTGCGCTTTGACCTGCCGGAATTCCCACACGTTCCACGCGTCGAATGGCAAGAACCAGATTGCGATACGTTTCAGTGCCAGGTGCAGTTCCTGGCCGTAGCGGATGTCGCTATGACTCAATGGCAGCCACCGGTCACCGCGAATATCACCATGCTCCCGCGCGATCTACGCCGCCTGGAGATCAGCGTCGAGGGACTTGGAGTAAATCTTTCGTTCAGCAGCAGCGATTCCTTGATCATCGGACATATGGGCGCGTTTAAAACGACCCCAGAAGGGGCGGACAGCGGTCGACACTGCTACCTGAGCAAGCTCGACGCCATGAGATTCGGCAGCACACCAGCTCCCCACGAGAAGACATTCAATGAGCACATCTGACTGGCCGAAATTCCTCACCGAACCCCGCGAAATTCACGAACTCTTCGACCGTCCACCAGTCCTTAGCCAGTGCGATCTGTTCTATCTGCACATCGACGAGCGCGGAACGAGCGTGACGCTGGGATTTGACACCAAACACCTACCTGACCACCCGTTGCCCGAGTGGACGAAGGGAGAGTTCAACGCGTTTGAATTCTTCCTCACCTTCTCACCCGTTACACACTTGAACATTTCGGGATGGCAAAGTTCACTTTCCAAACAGACCAGGATCTCCCGAAGTCTTGAGGGCAATGTCTCGGTGACCATCACCGGGATCGACGAAGACCTGTCCTTCCAGGCACAATCCGCCTTCCTTACGCGCGCGAGGGTCTACCTCGCCTCACGGAGCGAGTGAGGCTCTCTCACGATCCGAAGCTCAGCACAGAGCTGCACACGCGATAAAACCCGCTCAGCAAAAGAAGAACCGAGCCGCCGAGGTGCCGGCGTTCTACACGTACGCGGAGATCACCGTCCGGCCGTGGCGAACATGGATGCGGCAGCCGTGAGGCGTGGCAGATGGGGTGCGGCACCTTGCGTGGCTTCCGGATCGACTACTACCGTGGTGGCATGAGTGTATTCACCGTGCGCCTATCGGACGACCTCGACGCTGACGTGCGCAAGGCCGCAGCCGACTCCGGCCTCTCTCTCAACGCCTACATGGTGCGCACGCTGCGCCACCAGATGGTCAAGGAAGCCGCTGAGGCCCAGGCCGCCATCGGCGGGGTGCTCCTCGTGGACGACGGTGACGCGGACCCCGCCGGAGACATCCGATGAAGCGCGGGACCGTCTGGGAGCTGCCTCTCTCCGACACCACCCGCACCATCCTGGTCCTGTCCATCGACGAGGCCAACGAGAGCTATCGGACAGCGGTGTGCCTGCTTCTCCACCCGGCCGACGCCTTCCCCGACACGCTCCTGTCCGTCCCCATCACCGATCCGGTGCGAGCGGTCGCCGTGCCCGTGAACCTCACCCAGTACGCCGCTCACCGCTTCGAGAAGGCAAAGCTGCTCGGCGAGGTGCCCCTGGACGCGATGACGCGTGTCGAGCGCGCTGTGCGTTCCGTCCTGGATCTCTGAACCGACGCGATAAGGGGCCCGCGAGGCTCGGCGCCGTCGGAGTCACCGGTCAGGGCGGCCTCGGGGTGACGCGGCACGGCCGTCCAGGGCCGGTCGTCCGGGGCCCGCCCAGTGTCAGACCACGTGCCCGCCGGACGGCTCGGGATCGAGCCCGTCGCCGGTAGTGCACCGCCAAAGACGCGCGTCCTCGCCCTCGGCCCACTCCTGCGCGGCGGCTGCGTAATCCGCTTCCGCGACGGTGTTCTCGGCCCGGACCGTTGCGCGCCGCTGCTCGGCCGCTGAAGCCTTGGCCGGCCAAAGCTCACGCTTCAGCGCCTCGGCCCGAACCTCGCGCCGCGAACGTGCGTTCATCGAATCTCTCCGTCCCATAGGCCACGAACCTAAGGGCAGCTCAGATCCGCTGCCGGCACCCGCCGACACATCGGCCGTCCGGGTGACAGCACCGCCGTACGCCCACCCCGCCGCCCCCCTCCACCGAAGCCCGCCGCCGTGGAAGGATGACAAAAAACGCGACATAAGGAGATGGCCCGGTGCCTGGAACGAACCTCACCCGCGAAGAGGCGCAGCAGCGGGCGCGCCTGCTCAGTGTCGACTCGTACGAGATCGGCCTCGATCTCTCCGGCGCGCAGCAGGGCGGCACTTTCCGGTCGGTGACCACGGTGCGCTTCGACGTTGCCGAGGCTGGGGCGGATACGTTCATCGATCTGGTGGCGCCGGCCGTGCACGAGGTAGTGCTGAACGGTGACGCGCTGGACGCCGGCGCGGTGTTCGAGAACAGCAGGATCGCGCTGTCCGGGCTGCTCGCCGGGCGTAATGAGCTGCGGGTCGTCGCGGATTGCGCGTACACCAACAGCGGTGAGGGTCTGCACCGGTTCGTGGATCCGGTGGACGAGCAGGCTTATCTGTATACGCAGTTCGAGGTGCCGGACGCGCGCCGGGTCTTCGCGTCGTTCGAGCAGCCGGACCTCAAGGGGACGTTCGAGTTCACCGTGACGGCCCCTGAGGGCTGGACGGTCATCTCCAACTCTCCGACGCCGGAGCCCAAGGACAACATCTGGAGCTTCGCGCCGACGCCGCGGATCTCGACGTACATCACCGCGCTGATCGTCGGCCCGTACCACTCGGTGCACAGCAGCTGGGAGGGCGAGGGGCGCAGTGTGCCGCTCGCGGTGTACTGCCGGCCCTCGCTCGCCGAGTTCCTCGACTCGGACGCGATCTTCGAGGTCACCCGGCAGGGCTTCGACTGGTTCCAGGAGAAGTTCGATTACGCGTACCCGTTCGAGAAGTACGACCAGCTCTTCGTCCCGGAGTTCAACGCGGGCGCGATGGAGAACGCGGGCGCGGTGACCATCCGCGACCAGTACGTCTTCCGCTCGAAGGTGACGGACGCGGCGTACGAGACGCGCGCCGAGACCATCCTGCACGAGCTGGCGCACATGTGGTTCGGCGACCTGGTCACCATGGAGTGGTGGAACGACCTGTGGCTGAACGAGTCGTTCGCCACCTACACCTCCATCGCCTGCCAGGCCGACGCGGCGGGCAGCAAGTGGCCGCAGTCGTGGACCACCTTCGCGAACTCCATGAAGACCTGGGCGTACCGGCAGGACCAGTTGCCGTCCACGCACCCGATCATGGCGGAGATCAATGACCTGGACGACGTCCTGGTCAACTTCGACGGCATCACCTACGCCAAGGGCGCCTCGGTGCTCAAGCAGCTCGTCGCCTATGTCGGCAAGGACGAGTTCTTCGCCGGTGTGCAGGCGTACTTCAAGGCGCACGCGTTCGGGAACACCCGGCTCTCCGACCTGCTCGGCGCGCTGGAGCGGACCTCGGGCCGGGACCTGAAGGCCTGGTCGAAGGCGTGGCTGGAGACGGCCGGGATCAACATCCTCCGACCGGAGATCGAGACCGACGCCTCGGGCGTCGTCACCTCGTTCACGGTCCTCCAGGAGGCCCCGGCGCTGCCTGCCGGCGCGAAGGGCGAGTCCACGCTGCGACCGCACCGCATCGCGATCGGCTGCTACGACCTCAAGGACGGCAAGCTGGTCCGCACCAGCCGGATCGAGCTGGACGTGGCCGGGGAGCGCACCGAGGTGCCGTTCCCGAAGGACACCCGCCGCCCCGCGGTGATCCTGCTCAACGACGACGACCTGTCGTACGCGAAGGTGCGGCTGGACGCCGAGTCGCTGCGGGTGGTCACCGAGCACCTGGGGGACTTCGCCGAGTCGCTGCCGCGCGCGCTGAGCTGGGCCTCGGCGTGGGACATGACGCGGGACGGCGAGCTGGCCGCCCGCGACTACCTCGACCTGGTGCTCTCGGGTGTCGCCAAGGAGTCGGACATCGGCGTCGTCCAGTCGCTGCACCGCCAGGTGAAGCTGGCGCTGGACCTCTACGCCGACCCGGTGTGGCGCGAGCGCGGCCTCACCCGGTGGACCGACGCCGCGCTGGAGCAGCTGCGCGCGGCGGCTCCCGGCAGCGACCACCAGCTCGCGTGGGCGCGGACGTTCGCGGCCACGGCCCGTACGGACGCGCAGCTGGACCTGCTGGACGGGCTGCTGAACGGGACCGAGACGGTCGAGGGCCTGGCCGTCGACACCGAGATGCGCTGGGCGCTGCTCCAGCGGCTGGCGTCGACCGGGCGGGCGGACGAGAAGGCCATCGCGGCCGAGCTGGAGCGCGACAAGACCTCGGCGGGCGAGCAGCACGCCACCTCGGCCCGCGCCTCCCGGCCGACGGCCGCGGCCAAGGCGGAGGCCTGGGCGTCGGTCATCGACTCGGACAAGCTGCCGAACGCGGTGCAGGAAGCGGTGATCGGCGGCTTCGTCCAGATCGACCAGCGCGAGCTGCTCGCGCCGTACACCGCGAAGTACTTCGCCGCGGTCAAGGCGGTCTGGGACTCGCGCAGCTACGAGATGGCGCAGCAGATCGCGACCGGTCTGTACCCGGCGCTCCAGGTCTCGCAGGAGACCCTGGACGCGACGGACGCCTGGCTGGCCTCGGCCGAGCCGTCGGCGGCGCTGCGCCGGCTGGTCACCGAGTCGCGCGCTGGCGTGGAGCGCGCGCTGCGCGCCCAGCGGGCGGACGCGGCGGCGGGCGGGACGGCCGGCGCGGACAAGGGCTGAGCCCTTTCCGGGCGCTGAGCGGAGCGCCCGGCCCGAGTTGAACGCTGGTGCACGACGAGGCCCCCGTCCCCCGACGGGGGTCTCGTCGTCTCCCCGCGGACCGGCGACCCATGTCAACCGGTCGGCTGGTCAGAGGGCGGCGGCTGCCCAGTGGATGCGGCGGGCCGCCACCAGGCGGTGCGCGGCCGGGCGGTGAGCGGCCGGGCGGTGAGCGGCAGCCGCGGCTGCCGAGCCCGTCGACTCGTCAGCCCATCGACGCGTCAGCCCGTCAGCTGCTCGAAGCGCCGCGCGAGCGCCGCGCCGCCCGCCTCGGTGAGGCTGCCGTGCAGCCGCAGCCGGGCGATGCCGCCGTCCGGGAAGACGTCGACCCGTACGTGGGTGGCCGTGGCGGGGGCGTCGAGGCGGAAGCGGTGCGAGGTGTCCGGCTGGAGCTTGGTGCGCCGCAGGATCTCGGTCCAGGAGCCCGCGTCGGCCGGGTCGGCGGTCGTCGCGTCGCAGACGGAGACGGCGGCCCAGCCCGCGGAGTTTCCCTTGAGGTAGGCGGTGTCGATCTCCAGGGCGCGGATGACGCCCTGGCCCGCGAGGCGGAAGCGCACCCAGTCGTTGGTGGCCTTGACCCGGCGGCGGCGGTTCTCCCAGCCGTCGTCCATCTTCCGGGAGAGGTCGGGCAGGATGATGCTGGTCGGCGAGGAGTAGAAGCGGTCGGAGGCGTCCTCGACCGCGCCGCCGTGCAGCACCGCCGCGAGGTCGAAGGTGCCGAGCAGCTCCAGCCACGCCGGGTCGGCGACGACCTCGCCGTGCACCCGCAGCCGGGCGATGCCGCCGTCGGGGTGCTGGTTGAGCCGCAGGTGGGTGTAGCGGCGCTCGCTGGAGACGGTGAAGCCGTTGGCGGCGTGGCCGCGTACCGGCGTGCGCGGGACGATCTCCTCCCACTTCACGTCGGCGGCGAGCAGCTGCTCGGGGCTGGGGCTGCCCTCGACGGCCGCCGCCTGGACGGAGACCTGCTGCGGGTAGTTGCCGCGGAAGTGGGCGGTGTCGACGATCAGGCCGCGGATGACGCCGGGGGCGGCGAGCCGGATGAGCGCCCAGTCGTGGTCTTCGTCGGTCGGGAAGGGGTGTTCCGCGTCCGCGCCGCGCCGCCGCCTGGTCTCCCAGCCGTCCATGATCTTGCCCTTGTGCCCGAAGTGCTCCGGGTCGAAGACGGCGGGCGTCGCGACGAGCAGGTTCTCCCGGTCGGCGAAGAACTCGTCGTTCGCGGCGATGACTCCGGCCCCGAGACGACGGTCGGCCAGGTCCACCAGGTCGGTGAACGGGAAGTCGCCGCCGCGGTAGTCGGCGTACGGGTCGCCGCCGCCGTACGGGTCGGCGTCATTGGCGTGCGGGTCGTGGGACGGGGTGGAAGTCATCCTTCGCCTCTCTGCGGTCGGTGGCACGGCTGGGCCGGGGGTCCGGACCGGCGTCCGGGCCGGTGTGCCGATGTCCCCGACTCTCACAGAGGCCATTACTCAGGTCTAGCGAAAGTTTCTGACACATCTATTCAGCTGAGCTGAACATTCGAGCGTCCGCCGCCTGCCGCAGCGCACCCAGTACCCGGGCCAGCCCCGGCGCCTCTTCGGCCCCGCGCCGGACCGCGGCCACCACATGGCGGCGCGGCTGGTCGGCGTGCAGCACCCGTACCGCGACCCCGGCCGCGGGCCCCGCGACGGCCACCGCCACCGCCATCCGCGGCACCAGCGCGACGCCCAGGCCCGCGCCGACCATCGCGAGGATCGCGGACCAGTCGGCCGCCGCGTGCGCCTGCTCAGGTACGAATCCGGCGGCCTCGCAGGCCGCCCTGGTGATCTCCGACCACGGCCCGCTGCTGCCGAAGATCCAGGGCTCGCCCGCGAGGTCGGCGAGCCGCAGCCCGGCCGCCGAGACGAGCGGGTGGCCTGCGGGGAGGGCCACGTCGAGGGGGTCGGCGAGCAGTTCGATCCGGGTGAACTTCGGGTCGCGGGGCGTCGGGGCGTGCGCGGCGAGCGAGAGCGCCAGCTCGACCGCGCCGGCCGAGAGCAGCTCGTACGCCTCGGCCGCCTCCGCCTCCCGTACGGACACGGTCAGCCCGGGGTGGCTGCGCCGCAGCTCCAGCACGGCGGGCACCACCAGGGCCGGGATCGAGGTGCTGAACGCGCCGACCCGCACCTGGCCGGCCTCTCCCTGGAGGTAGCCGGCCAGCTCGGCGTCGGCCCGCTCCAGCTGGGCGAAGACCGCCTCGGCGTGCCGCAGTACGAGGTGGGCGGCGTCGGTCAGCCGGACCCGGCGGCCATGCGCCTCCAGCAGCACCACGCCGAGCTGCTTGGCGAGCCCGGAGAGCTGCTGGGAGACCGCCGAGGGCGTCATACGCAGCGCCTCGGCGGTGGCGGTGACGGTGCCCAGCTCACTGAGCGTGCGCAGGATGTGCAGCTTACGGATCTCCCAGTCGACCATGAAGGCACGCTACAAGGTGCGGTCGGGAGATCAGCGATCGGTGGATCGACGGATCGACGGATCAGTGCTTCAGCTTCATCGCGCCGAGGTGACACAGACGCGGTCTCGACCTCGACCTCGACCCTGGTCTCGACCTCGACCCTGGTCTCGGCTCCGGCGGATCAGCGCTACGCCGCCGTCAGACCTTCGCCGCGCGGGCCGCGCGGCGGGCCAGCAGCGCGGCGCGCCGCTCGTCGAACTTGACCGCCTGCTCGTCGAGGCCGCCCATGTACATGCCGAGCTCCTCCTGCGCCTTGAGCCCGTCCGGACTCAGGCCGGAGATGTCCATGACCTTGAGGTAGCGCAGCACGGGCTGCAGTACGTCGTCGTGGTGGATGCGCAGGTTGTAGATGCCGCCGATGGCCATCTGGGCGGCAGCGCGCTCGAAGCCGGGCATGCCGTGGCCGGGCATCCGGAAGTCCACGACGACGTCCCGGACGGCGCACATCGTCTGGTCGGGGGCCATCTCGAAGGCCGCGCCGAGCAGGTTGCGGTAGAAGACCATGTGCAGGTTCTCGTCGGTGGCGATCCGGGCCAGCATCCGGTCGCAGACCGGGTCGCCGGACTGGTGGCCGGTGTTGCGGTGCGAGACGCGGGTCGCGAGCTCCTGGAACGCGACGTACGCGACCGAGTGCAGCATGCTGTGCCGGTTGTCGGACTCGAAGCCCTCCGACATGTGCTGCATCCGGAACCGCTCCAGCTGGACCGGGTCGACGGCGCGGGTGGTCAGCAGGTAGTCCCGCATGACGATGCCGTGCCGGCCTTCCTCGGCCGTCCAGCGGTGCACCCAGGTGCCCCACGCGCCGTCCCGGCCGAAGAGGGAGGCGATCTCGTGGTGGTAGCTGGGGAGGTTGTCCTCGGTGAGGAGGTTCACCACCAGGGCGATCCGGCCGATGTCGGTGACCTTCGACTGGTCGACGGACCAGGCGTCGCCGCCCATGATGCCGTCGAAGTTCCGGCCGTCGCTCCACGGCACGTACTCGTGGGGCATCCACTCCTTGGCGACCCCGAGGTGCCGGTTGAGCTCGGTCTCGACGACTTCTTCCAGTGCGTGCAGGAGCTGAGCGTCACTCCACGCGGCCTGGCCGTGAGGGCGGGAAGGGGCGATGGTCACAGCATCTCCTGGGTACGACGAAAACTTCCTACGGGTCCGTAGGTTACGCCATCGTAGGTTAGGTCCGCGTTAGGGAACGTGTCAGTGGGATGCCAGCGGACATCAGCGGCCCCACCATCCCCAGGGGCCACAGTCGCCGGCCCCCGGCGGCACTCCGTGGGGACACCGGCGGGACTCCGCCGGGGCTCCGCGAGTACCCAGGCATCCTGAGCGCCAACCGTCACCGGTGTCCAGGGCGCGTCCGGAACTCCGTCGCCGGGGAGCAAGAATCCGTCGCGGGGCGGAACGGCGGAAGGCCAGAGGCGGAAAACGACGAGGGCACCCACCGGCCTGTGTGGACCGGTGGGCGCCCTCGGACGTCGGAGGTGGGTGCGATCAGCTCTGCTGCGGCTTGCCGGCCGCGACTTTCTCGCCGGTGGCCTCGCCGGCCGCCTTGCCGGTGGCTTTGCGCGCGAGAATCGGGTTGTCGGACTCGCCGCCCAGCATCACCAGACCGGCGATGACCAGGAACAGCACGATCGGCAGCGCGACGTAGAGACCGAGCGTCTCCACGATGCTCAGGCCCGGACCCGGGTCGTCGCCGTCGTCGGGCGTGACCGCGAAGGCAGGGGACGACATCAGCATCATCAGCGTCGTTCCGGCGGTGACCGTGCCGGCGCGCAGTGCGTTCTTCTTGACCATGTTTCCCACGGCCTCAACCTAGCGAACTCCGGAACACACCGCGCGCCCGGGGTGGCTTTACGGCCGAGGTGTCACGGAACGGGGCTCCGGCGGTCCGGAGGGTGACTTCACCGGTGCCGGCTTGACGCGACGGCGACCGGGCGGTGCCCAACCCGTCGCCGGTGAGACGGCGCAGGTCGGCGTTGACCCGGCGCCGCGACACCTCGGTGCCGAGCCCCCGAGCCCCCGAGCGGCAGGGCGCGCCCGGCGAGGCCATAAACGGCACCGTTTCTCCCGAAATATCTACAATGCCGATATTTGCCAAGACTGGCTGAATTTGCCAAGGCCGGCTGATGTTCGCACCCTCCGGGGGACACATGACTTCGCAGAGCGGTACGGAAGCCGGAGCACCGGGAAGCGGGGGCGGAACGGGGCGGCTACAGAGGCTGGGCGAGTGGTGCGCCCGTCATTTCGTTGTCGTCATCGTTCTCTGGCTGGTCGGCCTCGGCGGGCTGCACGCGTTGCAGGGGGCGTTCGGCGGTACGTACTCCGATGACTTCTCGCTGCCCGGTACGCAGTCGAACCAGGGGGCGGCGGTGCTCAGAGAGCACGCTCCCGACGCGGGCGGTACGGGAGCCCAAGTCGTACTGCACGACGCGCAGAAACCCCTCACCGCCGTCCAGAGCCAGGTGGACCAGACGGTCGCCTCCCTCCAGAAGCTCCCGCACGTCCTGTCCGTGGACAGTCCGCTGCCCGCTACCTCCTCCTCGCCGCCCACGGGCGCGCTGTCCTCCGACGGAAAGCGCGGGTACATCACCGTCCGGTTCAGCTCCAACCCCACCTCGTTCGGAGACTCCTATCTCGACGGGGTCGACAAGGCGGTGAAGCCGCTGCGCACGGCCGGCGTGGATGTCGAGTACGGCGGCCCGCTCGGTGAACTCGCCCGGCCCGCGTCCAGCGACCTGACCAGCGAGGCGATCGGGTTCGCCGTGGCGGTGGCAGTCCTGCTGATCGGGTTCGGCAGCGTCATCGCCGCCGGCCTCCCGCTACTCACCGCCCTGATCAGCGTCATCGTCGGCCTGAGCTGTCTGAGCCTGATCGCCGCCGCCTTCACCTTCGCGAGCGTCTCGCCGACCCTCGCCACGATGATCGGGCTGGGCGTCGGCATCGACTACGCCCTGTTCCTGATCACCCGTCACCGGCAGCAGGCCATGGACGGCGCGGACCCGGTGACGGCGGCCGGCCGCGCGGTCGCCACCAGCGGGCGCGCCGTGCTGGTCTCGGGGTGCACGGTCATCGTCGCGCTGGCCGGACTGTACGTCTCCCAGGTCAGCTTCATCGGAAAGCTGGGCGCCGCCTCCGCGGTCACGGTCGTCACCGCGGTCATCGGCTCGATCACCCTGGTGCCCGCGCTGCTCGGACTGGTCGGACACCGGATCGACCGCTACCGGGTCCGGCGACCGGTCGCGGAGGGCGTAGCGGAGGGCGTAGCGGAGGGCGTCACGGAGCCGGGCAGCGGCGGCGGGCCCCAGGAGGACACCCGTACGCGGCCTGCGACCGCGGACACGGCCGGCACGGAGCCGCGCGCCGATGCGCAGAGCGGCTGGCACCGCTATGCCCAGCGGCTGGAACACCGCCCCTGGTGGTTCCTGCTCGCCGGACTCGTGATCGTCGGCGTCCTCGCGATTCCGGTGTTCTCCATCCGCCTCGGACACATCGACGACGGCGCAGACCCCACGAGCTTCACGGACCGGCGCGCGTACGACATCATCGCCACCGGCTTCGGCCCCGGCGCCAACGGTCCGCTCACGATCGTCGTCGACCAGAGCAAGGTGTCCTCGGCCGACCGGTCCGCGCTCGCCTCCGATCTCAAGAAGGCACTCACCGACGTTCCGGGCGCGGCCAGCGTCAGTCCCCTCCAGGCCACCGGCGACGGCAAGGTGCTGACCGGCACAGCCGTCCCCAAAGGCGCACCGCAGGACGCCGGCGCCACCACCCTCTTCAACCATCTCAAGGACGACGTCCTGTCCCAGGCCGTCTCCAGCACCCCCGCGACCACCTATCTGACGGGCACGACCGCCGCCCAGGACGATTTCCTCGACGTCATCTCCGTGCGACTCCCGCTCATCATCGCCGTCGTCGTCGCCCTCGCGTTCCTCATCATCCTGATCGTCTTCCGCGGGCTCCTGGTCGCTCTCAAGGCCGCTGTGCTCAACCTCCTGTCGATCGCCGCGTCCTACGGCGTGGTCGTCGCGGTCTTCCAATGGGGCTGGGGCGGCCCGTCGTTGGGCGTCAACGGAACAGTGCCGATCGAGAGCTATGTGCCGATGATGATGTTCGCCATCATCTTCGGCCTGTCCATGGACTACGAGGTCTTCCTGCTCGCCCGGGTCCATGAAGCCTGGCTGCGCACCCGCGACGGCAAGGGCAGCGTCGCGCACGGGCTGGAAATCACAGCCCGCGTGATCAGCTGCGCCGCACTCATCATGGTCAGCGTCTTCGCCGCGTTCATCCTCAGCGACGACATCGTCGTCAAGATGCTCGGCCTCGGCCTGGCCGTCAGCGTGCTCATCGACGCCACGATCGTCCGCCTCCTGCTGGTACCAGCGGTGATGACGCTGCTCGGCAGGAGCGCGTGGTGGCTGCCCCGATGGCTGGACCGGCTCCTGCCCCATCTGGACACCGAGGGCGGCTCTGCTCAGCCGACCCCGGCGGGGCGGGCCCACTGAGCGGGGGTCACGCTTCCGCAGACTCAGACTCAGACGCAAACGCAGACTCAGACTCAGACACAGCCGGGCCCGAGCCCGCCAGGTCCCGCAGGGGCCGGAGCACGTCCATCAGCGCGTGCAGTCGCGGCGAGGCCGCCAGTTCCTCCAGGCCGACGGGTCTGCCGGTCGCGTCCGCGATCGGCAGCCGCCAGTTCGGGTACTGGTCCCAGGTGCCCGGAAGATTCTGCGGACGCCGGTCGCCCACCGCGTCCGGCAGCCACACCCCGAGCATCCGCGCCGGGGTCCGGGTCAGGAAGCGGTGCACCGCCTTGATCGCCGCCTCCTCGTCGCAGGTCCCCTCCGGGAGCAGCCCGAGCCTGCCCAGCAGCGCCAGCCACTCGGCGACCTCGACCGCCTCCGCCGCCTGCTCCTCGGCGAGCGGGCGGGAGAGCAGCCCGAGCCGGTGCCGCAGCCCGACGTGCTCGCCGGTGAGCCGGGCGGCGGTGCTCGGCAGGTCGTGCGTGGTGACGGTGGCCAGGCAGTCGGCGCGCCACGCTTCGGGCGGCAGCGGGCGCGGTCGCCCGGCGAGCTCCGCGGCTTCGCTGCGCGCTCCCGAGTCCCGCGCAGCGGCCTCGCAGGCGGCCGGGGCCGGGTCCGCCAGGGCCGGGTCCGCCAGGGCCGGGTCCGCCAGGGCCGGGTCCGCCAGGGCCGGGTCCGCCAGGGCCGACAGAGCCAGGCCCGCCGACGCCCCCGGCGCGACCGCCGCCTCACTCCGGTAGTCCCGCTCGAACCACATCACCGACGTACCCAGAATCCCCCGCCCGGCCAGGGCCTCCCGTACGCCCGGCTCGACCGTTCCCAGGTCCTCTCCTATGACGACCGCGCCCGCGCGGTGCGCCTCCAGGGCGAGGACGCCGAGCATCGCCTCCGCGTCGTAGCGGACGTAGCAGCCCTCCGTGGGGTCCCGGCCCTCCGGGACCCACCAGAGGCGGAACAGGCCCATCACATGGTCGATGCGCAGCGCGCCGGCGTGTCGCAGGACCCCGCGCAGCAGGTCGCGGTACGGGGCGTAGCCGGTCGCGGCGAGGGCGTCGGGGCGCCAGGGGGGCAGGCCCCAGTCCTGGCCGCGGGAGTTGAAGGCGTCCGGTGGCGCGCCGATCGACATGCCGGTCGCGAAGGCGTCCTGTTGCGCCCAGACGTCCGCGCCGCAGGGGTGCACGCCGACCGCCAGGTCGTGGACGACGCCGATGCCCATGCCCGCGTCCCGCGCGGCCCGCTGGGCGGCGCCGAGCTGGGCGTCGGTGAGCCAGGCGAGCCAGCAGTGGAAGTCGACGCGGTCCAGGCTCTCGCCGCGGGCGCGCGCGGTGCGCGAGGAGCGCGGGTCGCGCAGTCCGGCAGGCCAGGAGTGCCAGTCGGAGCCGTGTCTCTCGGCGAGGGCGCACCAGGTGGCGTGGTCGTCGAGGGGCTGGCCCTGTTCGGCGAGGAAGTCGCAGTACGCGGCGCGGCGGCCGGGGCTCAGCGGGACGGCCCTGAGCAGTTCCAGGGCCTCGCGTTTCAGCGCCCAGACGGCGTCGCGGTCGATCAGCCCGTCCTCGTGCAGCACCGCGTGGCGCAGCGCGGCGGCGCGGGTCAGCAGGTCCTCGGCGCGGCGGCGGTCGGCCGGCTCCAGGTGGGCGTACTCGGGGATGTCCTCGATCCGCAGATAGACCGGGTCGGGGAAACGGCGCGAGGACGGCCGGTACGGCGAGGGGTCGGTCGGCGCGCCGGGCACCGCCGCGTGCAGCGGGTTGACCTGGACGAAGCCGGCGCCGAGCGAGCGGCCGGACCAGGCGGCCAGCTCGGCCAGGTCGCCGAGGTCGCCCATGCCCCAGGAGCGGGCGGAGAGCAGTGAGTAGAGCTGCACCATGAAGCCGTACTGGCGGCCGGGCGGCTCGGGCACCCGGTCCGGGGCCACGATCAGGCTCGCGCGGGCCGATCGGCCGTCCGGGGCGTGCGCGCGGAGTGTGTGGCAGCCGAGCGGGAGGGGGCGCGGCGCGCCCTGCCGTCCGGGGCCGGCCCGGAAAGCGGCGGGCCGGGTTCCGGAGGCGGGAGGCCCGGTTCGGGAAACGGCGGGCCTCGTTGCGGAGGCTGCGGGCCCGGTTCCGGAGGCTGTGGACCGGCCGGAGGCCGCGGGCCGCCCGTCCGCCCCTAAGGCCGCGGGCCGCTCGTCGGCGCTGCCCGGGCCGGGAGGCCGCCCGTATTCGGCCGGGTCGAACCCCCAGTCGAGGCTTTCGCCGGTGTCGGTCTCGACCCGCAGGGCGGTGCCCTCGGGGAGGTCCGGCAGCGGGGCGGGGCCGCTGAGGCGGCCGGCGCGCAGCACGACTGTCGCCGGGAGCAGCCTGAGCCGCTCCCGGTGCGCGTGGCGGTCCAGGGCCGCGCGTACGGCACGGGGCGTCGAGGCGTCGACGCCCAGCGCGGCCAGTACGGCGACGAGGGTCTCGTCGGGGACCTGGACGGTACGGCCCGGGCCGGGTTCGTACGAGGTGGCGACTCCGTGCAGAGCGGCGAGCCGCGTACGGCCCATCAGACCTCCATCGACTCCGCGCCGGCGCCGAAGCCGTTGGCGGTCGGTTCACTGGTCAGGGGGAGCTCCGCGGAGATCGGGATCTCGGCGGTCAGCGGTGCGGTGTCGGCGAGCGGGGGCTCACTGGTGAGCGGGGACTCATGGCCGACGAAGAGATCGCATCCGTCGAGGCCGGAGTCGGGGTCGGAGACGCCGAGGAGCGCGTCGCGCTCGTCGGGGAACTCCGGTTTCACCCCTCCGGCCGGATAGGAGAGGGCGGACATCAGAAGCTGAGCGGACGCGACCACGCGATCCTCCAGGTGTAGGCGGTCAGTGGGACACGTCTGCCCTACCCACTGACGGCGGTCGCAGACGTTCTGATCCCCTCAACGTGTTCCACGTCACATTCTGTTCCCGACAGGCGATTCAGCGGTCGGACGCGCTGCTGGACGCAGGGAGAGGGGCTCCAGGCGGCCTCAAGCCGCTGGTTTTGCGGTGATCGCGCACGGACGGTGTGCACGGATCACCGCCCGGCAACCCTAGTTCAACCTGGCAATCCCGGCACTTCGGTCACTCTCATTGACACCCGTGTCCGGGGGTGGTGGGCTCAACGCCAATCGGCGTCACACCAGCATGAGCAAGGAGCAGGCCGTGCAGTTCCGGGGGAGCAAGGCTGCGGGGGCCACAGCTCTGGCCGCCGCCGTGATCGGCGGACTGCTGGGCGCGCCCGGCGCGGTCGCCGCCCCGGTTCCGCCCGGGGGGCTGGTGGCCGGTACGCCGGACACGGCGGCCGACGGCGGACTGCCCTCCGTATGGCCCCGGCCGCACGCGATGCGCGCGCAGGGCGCGCCCGCGCCCATCGGCGACGAGGTCACCCTGGTCGCCGCCCCCGGCGCCGACCCGTACGCCCTGGACGTGCTGCGCGCGGTGCTGCGCGACGCCGGGGTGGGCACCGTGCATGAGCAAGCCCCCGACCGGCCGCTGCCCGCGCGCGGCCTGATCGTGCGCGCCGACGGCGCGTACGCGGACGCGGCGCTGCGCGCCCTGCGCGCCCCCGAGCGCGGCGACCTGCCGCTGGGCGGGTACCGGCTCGCGGTCGGCCGGGTCGAGCAGCGCGATGTGGTGGCGCTCTCCGGCACCGGGACCGACGGCCTCTTCCACGCCGTGCAGACGCTGCGCCAGCTGGTGCAGGTCCAGCCGGACGGCAGCCGCTCCTTCGCCGGGGTGCAGCTCCGCGACTGGCCGGGGACGGGCGTGCGCGGCATCACCGAGGGCTTCTACGGCGAGCCGTGGACCCTGCGCCAGCGCCTCGCGCAGCTCGATTTCATGGGCCGTACGAAACAGAATCGCTACCTCTACGCGCCCGGCGACGACCCGTACCGCCAGGCGCGCTGGCGCGACCCGTACCCGGCCGCGCAGCGCGCGGACTTCCGGGCGCTCGCGGACCACGCCCGCCGCAACCATGTGACGCTCGGCTGGGCGGTCTCCCCCGGCCAGGCGCTGTGCTTCTCCTCGCGCGACGACCTCAAGGCGCTGACCCGCAAGGTCGACTCGATGTGGGCGCTGGGGGTGCGCTCCTTCCAGCTCCAGTTCCAGGACGTCAGCTACAGCGAGTGGCACTGCGCCGCGGACTCCGAGGAGTTCGGCAACGGGCCCAAGTCGGCGGCCAAGGCCCAGGCGAAGATCGCGAACGCGGTCGCGGACCATCTCGCCGACCGCCACCAGGACGCCGCCGCGCTCTCCCTGATGCCCACCGAGTACTACCAGGACGGCGTCACCGAGTACCGGCGCGCGCTGGCCGGGGAGCTGGGCGACCGGGTCGAGGTGGTGTGGACCGGTGTCGGCGTGGTGCCCAGGACCATCACCGGCGGCGAGCTGGCGGACGCCCGCGCCGCCTTCGAGCACCCGCTGCTCACCATGGACAACTACCCGGTCAACGACTACGCCCAGGACCGGATCTTCCTCGGCCCCTACACCGGCCGCGAGCCCGCCGTGGCGACCGGCTCGGCCGGGCTGCTGGCCAACGCGATGGAGCAGGCGGCGGCGTCCCGCATCCCGCTGTTCACCGCGGCCGACTACTCCTGGAACCCGCGCGGCTACCGCCCCGAGGAGTCCTGGCAGGCCGCGATCGACGACCTCGCGGGCGGCGACCGGCAGACCCGCGCCGCGCTGCACGCGCTCGCCCGTAACGAGGCGTCCTCGGTCCTGGGCGGCGACGAGTCCGGCTACCTCCAGCCGCTGATCGCCGACTTCAGAGCCGCGCTGGCAGGCCCGGACGCGGCGGGCCCGGCCGGCCGGAAGCTGGAGACGGCCGCCCGCAAGCTGCGCGCGGCCTTCCGCACCATGCGCGACGCCCCGGACAAGCTCACTTCGGGGTCGGACGGCTCCGGCGGGACGTCCGGCTCCGCCCCGGCCGACGGCGCCTTCGGCCGGGAGGTGCGGCCCTGGCTCGACCAGCTCGCGCGCTACGGCGAGGCGGGCGAACGAGCGGTGGACCTGCTCAGCGCCCAGGCGCGCGGCGACGGGGCGGCGGCCTGGCGCGCCCAGCTCGACGTCCAGCGGCTGCGCGCGGAGATCGCGAAGAGCCCGGCCACCGTCGGCAAGGGCGTGCTGGCCCCCTTCCTGAGCGACTCCCTGAAGCAGGCGGCCTCCTGGGCCGGCACGGGCACCGGAAAGCGCGCGGACCGCTCGGGTTCCGGAGCCGGCTCGGGTTCGGTCACCGGCGGCCCCGCCGCTGCCGCCGGCTCCCCGCTCAAGGCCGCGGCCGACGGCGACCCGGCCACCGCCTTCCGGGCGGCGGGCGCGCCCGCCGCGCCCGGCTCGGCTTCCGGGTCCGCTTCCGGGTCCGCTTCCGGGTCCGCTTCCGGGTCCGCTTCCGGGTCCGCTTCCGGGTCCGCTTCCGGGTCCGCATCCGGGCCGGCCTCCGGCGCGCCCCGTACGCCCGGCGACGACTCCCTCGTCCTGAAACTCGGCTCGGCCCGCCCGCTCTCCGCGGTGACCGTGATGACCCGGCCGGGCACCGGGACCCCCGCCACCGTCGAGGCCCATGTCCCGGGCCGGGGCTGGCGGAAGCTGGGCGCGCTGTCCGCCGGCGGCTGGACGCATACCTCGGGCGGGGGCGCGCGCGCCGACGCCGTACGCCTGGCGTGGGGCGCGGGCGCGCGAGCCCCGGTGGTGCACGAGATCGTCCCCTGGTACGCGGACGCCCCGGCCGCCGGGATGAAGCTGGAGCACGAGACGGTGGACGCCGAGATCGGCGGTCGCACCACCGTCGGAGCGACGCTGACCTCGCTGCGCCCCGGCGATGTCCGCGGCAAGCTCACCGTGGGCAAGCCGAAGGGCATCGAGGTCACCGCGCCGGCGGAGGTCACCGCCCCGCGCGGCGGCTCGGCGACCGCGCGGATCGGCATCGCGGTCCCGGCGAACGCCAAGGCGCGCAGTTTCGAGATCCTGGTGCGGTTCTCCGACGGGCACGGCGTGAGCGTGGAGCGCACGCTGACCGTGCGCGCCTTCCCGCGCACCGGCGGCCCGGACCTCGCGCGCCGTGCGAAGGCGAGTTCGTCGGCCGACGAGACCGCGGGCTTCCCGGCCTCCGCCGCCGTCGACGGCGACCCGAAGTCCCGCTGGTCCTCCCCGGTGGAGGACGACGCGTGGCTCCAGGTCGAGCTGGCCCGTCCGGCCCACGTCGGCAGGGTCGTGCTGCACTGGCAGGACGCCCACCCGGCCCGCTACCGCGTCCAGACCTCGGCCGACGGCCGCAACTGGCGCACGGCCGCGACCGTCCACGACAGCAGGGGCGGCCGGGAGTCGGTCCGGATGGACGCGCCCGACGCGAAGTTCGTCCGCGTCCAGGGCGACAAGCGGGCCACGCGCTTCGGCTATTCACTCTGGTCGATGGAGACCTACGCGGTGGCGGCGTCCTCGGCGCACTCCTCGTCACCCGCCTCGGCGCACAGCCCGGCGAAGCCCCCGGTCGAGGACGAGTAGTCCAGCCGGGCCGCATGTGCGGCCATGGGGCGCACGCCCCCAGCGCGCCGGACCCCCCGTACCGCCGCGCCGCGAACCGCGAGCGGGACAGCCGGATCGACTGTCCCGCAAGAGGTCACACCCGCCGGCCCGCCTGCCGCCCCGCCGGTACCGCGCACGGCAGCGCGAAGGCCCGGTCTCAGGCGGGTATGCCGTCGATCCGGGCCATCGCGTCGTCCGCGCCGAAGGGCTGCAAGTAGGGCAGCCACTGCGGATCCCTGAGCCCTGTCCCGATGATGCGCCAGGCCAGGCCGGAGGGCGGCGCGGGTTGATGGTGGAGTCTCCAGCCGAGCTCCGCGACATGCCGGTCGGCCTTGACGTGGTTGCAGCGACGGCACGCGGCGACCACGTTCTCCCAGGCGTGCTGACCGCCGCGGCTGCGCGGGACGACGTGATCGACGCTGGTTGCGACGCCACCGCAGTACGCGCACCGTCCGCCGTCACGGGCGAACAGGGCGCGGCGGGTGAGCGGGACCGGTCCCCGAAAGGGGACTCGCACGAAGCGCTTCAGGCGGACGACGCTGGGTGCGGGTATCGCGCGGGTCGCACTGTGCATGAGGGCGCCTGAGTCCTCGAGGCTGACGGCCTTGTCATTGAGGACGAGAATGAGCGCGCGGCGGAGCGGTACGACGCCGAGCGGCTCGTACGACGCGTTGAGGACCAGGACATGCGGCACGGGTGCCTCCTTGTACGCCGGCGGCGCGTGGCTCGCGCCGGGACGATCTCCCCTCAGTGTCCCCTGGCCTCTGGTCGCAGCGCCACCATGACCGGGTAACGGGCTACGGGTGTTTTCCGGCACACCGCGTCACTCCCCGCCGATCCGGTCCCGGTCCCCACCGCCGCCCCACCCCGCTGCCGAGCGACGGCAACAGAACACGCCCGTTGCCCCGTTAGTGTGGTTGGTCTGCCCGCGCGCGGCTTCGGCGGGCATGTCCCACACGGAAGGTTCCCGCTGTGTTCTGGTCCGCTGTCGCCGATGGCGATTCGCCGAGCGCGTCGCCCGGCACTTCCTCGATCGACGAGGCACAACAGAATGCCACCAACGCCGCCGGATGGGTGGAACAGAACTGGTCGGACTGGCTGAGCGCCGGTCTGCGCATCGTTCTGATCATCGTGATCGCGGTGGTGCTCCGCAGTGTCATCCGGCGCGGCATCACCAAGCTCATAGACCGGATGAACCGCACCGCGCAGAGCATGGACGGCACCGCGCTGGGCGGGCTGCTCGTCAACGCGGAGCGGCGGCATCAGCGCTCCGAGGCCATCGGTTCGGTGCTGCGCAGCGTCGCTTCGTTCGTGATTCTCGGCACAGCGGCGCTGACCGTGCTGTCCGTGCTCAACATCAATCTGGCGCCGCTGCTCGCCAGCGCGGGCGTCGCGGGCGTCGCGCTGGGCTTCGGCGCGCGCAATCTGGTGACCGACTTCCTGTCCGGCGTCTTCATGATCCTGGAGGACCAGTACGGGGTCGGCGACACCATCGACGCGGGCGTCGCCTCCGGCCAGGTCATCGAGGTCGGGCTGCGGGTCACCAAGCTGCGCGGCGACAACGGTGAGATCTGGTACGTCCGCAACGGCGAGGTCAAGCGGATCGGCAACCTCAGCCAGGGCTGGGCCACCGCGGCCGTGGATGTGACGGTCCGCTACGACGAGGACCTGGACAAGGCCCGTGCGGTGATCACCGAGGCCGGCGAGGAGATGGCGAAGGCGGAGCCATGGGACGAAGCGCTGTGGGAGCCGGTGCGGGTGCTCGGCCTCGACTCGGTGACCCTCGACGCGATGGTGATCCGGGTGTCGGCCAAGACGATGCCCGGCAAGGCCCTCGGCGTCGAGCGCGAGCTGCGCTGGCGCATCAAACAGGCGCTGGACGCGGCGGGCATCCGGATCGTCGGCGGCATCCCGGCCGCGATCGAGGAGGCGCCCGCCGCCGACCCGTCGGCGGGGGTGTCCGCGCCCTCCGCGCTGGCGAGCCCGACCTCGCCGCAGTCGCTGGCGGCGTCCCCGATAGCGCAGCCGGTGCAGTCGGGCAACGGCCCCAACCTCTCGAAGTAGCTCTCACGGGCCACCCGACCCGTACCCGTACACCTCCATGACCTGCGCGGCCTTCGATGCGCAGGTCCCCGCTCCTTCGCGGCACGCCTTCGAGACGGCCCCCGGCCATCAGCCGGGGGCCGCTTCGCATGGCCGGTCCATAACGCTTTGGTCGAGCTGATGACCGGACCATTGACGGAGTGCCAACGGCGGTCGTACGTTCCTGCACATCGATAGGAAAGTTTCCTAACAGATCACCGGGGACGACGGCGTCACCGGTCCAGCCGAAGGACGGTCGCGCGAGCCATGGCAGGAGCAACGGGAACGCCGGGGACACCGCGCGTACTGCGTGCGATGAACGACCGGGCGGCCCTCGACCTGCTGCTGGAGCACGGGCCGCTGTCCAGGACCCGGATCGGCGAGCTGACCGGGCTGTCCAAGCCCACCGCCTCCCAGCTGCTCGGCCGGCTCGAAACGGCCGGGCTGGTCCGCACCACCGGCACGGTGAGCGGCGGCCCCGGGCCCAACGCGCAGCTGTACGAGGTCGACCCGTCCACCGGCTACGTCGCCGCCCTCGACGTGGACCCGGACGGCATCACGGCTGTCGTCGCCGACATCACCGGACGGCACGTCGGCGAACACCACGTCGTCGCCGACGCCGAGGGCCGGACCGCGACGCTGGTGACCGAGGCCGTCGACGGCGCGCTCGCGGCTGCCGGACTGCGCCGCGCGGACCTGCGGCGCACCGTCATCGGCACACCCGGCGCGCTCGACCCGCACACCGGCAAACTGCGCTACGCGCCGCACCTGCCCGGCTGGCACTCCCGGACGCTGCGCGACGATCTCGCGGGCGCGCTGGGCACACCCGTCGTCATCGAGAACGACGTCAACCTCGCGGCCATCGCCGAACAGCGCCGCGGCGCCGCCCAGGGCTGCGAGGACTTCGTCCTGCTGTGGGCCGACGAGGGCGTCGGCGCGGCCATCGTGCTCGGCGGCAATCTGCTGCGCGGGGCGACCGGCGGCGCGGGCGAGGTCGGCTACATGCCGATGCCCGGCGCGCCGCTGGCCCGCGGCGGCCCGGAGTCCACCTGCGGCCCCGACGGCGGCGGCGGCTTCCAGCGGCTGGTCTCGGCGCCCGGCGTGCTCGGGCTCGCGCACATCCACGGCTTCCACCCGAAGACCGTGGCCGAGGCGCTCGAACTGGCCCTCAGCACACCCGGCGAGGGCGACGCCGTGCTGGACGAACTCGCGCACCGGCTGGCCACCGGGCTGGCCGCCGTCATCGCGGTGGTCGACCCGGAACTCGTCGTGCTCTCCGGCAGCGTGCCGCAGGCCGGCGGTGAGCGGCTGCGGGCCCTGGTCGAAGCGGAACTGACCGGTCTCGCGCTGCCGTTGCCCCGGCTGCGGATGAGCGCGGTCGAGGGCTCCCCCATCCTCATCGGCGCGTTGCAGTCCGCGCTCGCCGACGCCCGCGACGCGGTCTTCGACACCAGCTGACCGGCCGCGCTCCCCCGTCCGTCCCCACCCGTCTCCCGCCGCCACACGCGAAACCCCCGCACCTCTCCCTACCGCCCCCTGCCCTGAAGCGATCCACGAACCGCCCCCGAGACGAAGGAAGCCCGCCATGCGACGACCGCGCCGGCGCCCGCCACGCGCGACGGCCGCCCTCGCCTCGGTGCTCACCGCCGCCGCCCTGCTCGCCGCAGGCTGCGCCAACCCGAGCACCGGGAGCGACCAGGACGACCCGACCGAACCCGTCACGCTCAAGTTCTGGCACGGCTGGGCGGAGAAGAACGAAGTCAAGGCGATCAACGAGAGCATCGACCGCTTCGAGAAGCTCCACCCGAATATCCACGTCAAGGCGATCGGCAACGTCACGGACGCCACCATGAACCAGGCGCTGCGCGCGGGCGGGGACGACGCACCCGACGTCGTCTCCTCGTTCACCACCAACAACGTGGGCCAGTACTGCTCGTCGGGCATGTGGGCCGATCTCGACCCGTTCATGAAGAAGAGCGGCCTGGACAAGCACAAGGTCTTCCCCAAGACGCTGCTGGACTACACGAGTCACCGGGGAAATCAGTGCGCCCTGCCGTTCCTCGCCGACGCGTTCGGCATGTACTACAACAAGGACGCGTTCGAGAGGGCCGGCATCACCAGGCCGCCGCGCACCATGTCGGAGTTCAGCCGGGACGCGGTCAAGCTGACCGAGCGGGCCAAGAACGGCTCGTACGAGCAGCTCGGCACGATGCCGAACTTCCGGCTCTACCAGAACAGCCCGGACCGCTTCCTCGCCCAGTGGGGACCGAAGTACTTCGACGCGAACGGCAAGTCGAACCTCGCCCGCGACCCGTCCACCAAGAAGTTCTTCAACTGGCAGCGGGACCTCATCGGCAAGCTCGGCGGCTACACCGCGCTGGAGAAGTTCCGCACCACCATCGGCGACGAGATGTCCTCACAGAACGCCTTCCTGAAGGGGAAGGTCGCCATGCACCTGGACGGCGAGTGGCGCGGCCTGATGCTCAACCAGGCCAAGGCCGACTTCGAGTGGGCCACCGCCCCGATGCCGGTCCCCGACGACCGCCCCGAGACCTACGGGCGCGGCTTCATCACCGGAACGGTCGCCGGCATCGCGCACAGCAGCCGGCACCAGAACGCCTCGTGGGAGCTGGTGAAGTTCCTGACCGCCGACACCGACCAGGTCGTCGCGTTCGCCAACGCCATCCACAACGTGCCCTCCACCAAGGCCGCGCTGAAGTCGCCGAAGCTGGACGCCGACCCGACGTTCCGCACCTTCCTCGACATCGCCCAGAACCGGTACAGCACGGCGCTGCCAGCCTCGCTCAACGGCGGCCAGTACGTCGTCTCGCTGATGGACTTCTCCTACGCGGCCGAGGCGGGCAAGGTCCACGACCTGGACAAGGGCCTGCGCGAACTCGACCGAGTGATCGACGCCGACAACCTCCAGTCGAAGAACTGACGGAGTCACCCATGGCCATATCCAACGCCGCCGCCGCTGCTCCGCCGGCCACGCCCGCGTCCACGTTCACAGCCGAGCCCAAAGCGCCCGAGCTGCGCCGCAAGCACAACCGCGACCGGCTGCGCACGATCGGCTTCCTGTCCCCCTGGCTGGTCGGCTTCACGGTCTTCTTCGGCTACCCGCTGATCGCCACCGTCTACTTCTCGTTCATGCACTACAACCAGATCCAGGAGCCGACCTTCGTCGGGCTGCGGAACTGGAAGTACGTGCTCACCCAGATGCCGCTGTTCGGCCCGGCCCTGTGGAACACGCTGTGGCTGGTCGTCGTGATGGTCGGGCTGCGGGTCGTCTTCGGCCTCGGCATCGGGCTGCTGATCACCAAGATCAAGACCGGTGTGGGCTTCTTCCGCACCGCCTTCTACATCCCCTACCTCGCCCCGCCGGTGGCCGCCACCGTCGCCTTCGTCTTCCTGCTCAACCCCGGCTCCGGGCCGGTCAACGAGCTGCTGTCGTCGGTCGGCGTCAGCGCGCCCAACTGGTTCAACGACCCGAACTGGGCCAAGCCCTCGCTGGTGATGCTCTCGCTCTGGGGCATCGGCGACCTGATGGTCATCTTCATGGCGGCGCTGCTGGACGTGCCCAAGGAGCAGTACGAGGCCGCCGAGCTGGACGGGGCGGGAGTCTTCACCAAATTCCGCTACGTCACCTGGCCGGCCATCACGCCCATCGTGATGTTCGCGGTGGTCACCGGCGTCGTGCAGACCATGCAGTACTACACACAGGCGCTGGTCGCCGGGAAGCTCGCCTCCGGCGTGAGCATCGGACCCGGCTCGGTCATCCAGCCGGGCTACCCCGACCACTCCACGCTCACCGTGCCGCAGCTCGTGTACTCGATCGGCTTCCAGAACTTCAACACCGGCGCGGCGTCCGTGCTCTCGCTCGTACTCTTCGTCATCGCCATGGCCGTGACCACGCTGCTGATGCGCAAACGCGCCGGCCTGCTCTCGGCGGAGGACTGACCGACATGACCTCTACGACCCTCACCCCGCCCCGTACCCCCGCCCCGGTGCGCGGCGGCTCGCGCGCCGCCGCGGCCGCGCACCGGCGCAAGCGAGTGCTGCACTGGATCGCCGTGCACGCCGTCGCCGTCGCGGTGGCGCTGTTCTTCGTGCTGCCGTTCGTCTTCGTCTTCCTGACGTCCGTGATGAGCGACAGCCAGGCGATGAGCGGCGAGCTGTGGCCGCACGAGTGGAACTGGTCCAACTACGCCGAGGTGTTCAAGACGCCCGGCTTCCTGGACTGGTGGCGCAACTCGCTGATGTACGCGGTGCTCGGCACCGCCTTCACGCTGCTCTCCTCGATCCCGGTGGCGTACGCGCTGGCCAAGTTCCGCTTCCGGGGCCGCCGCACCGCGATGATGCTGGTCATCTCCACGATGATGCTGCCCCCGCAGGTCATCGTGATCCCGATGTACCTGGTGTGGGCGCAGCAGTTCCACCTCTCCGGCTCGCTCTGGCCGCTGATCATCCCGATGGCGTTCGGCGACGCGTACTCGATCTTCCTGCTGCGGCAGTTCCTGCTGACGATCCCCAAGGAGTACCTGGAGTCGGCGAAGGTCGACGGCTGCGGCGAGATGCGCACGCTGCTCAAAGTCGTCATCCCGATGGCCAAGCCGGGCATCGCGGCGGTCGCCCTGTTCCAGTTCTTCTACTGCTGGAACGACTACTTCGGCCCGCAGATCTACGCCTCGCAGAACCCGGGCGCCTGGACCCTCTCGTTCGGCCTGGAGAGCTTCAAGAGCGCGCACAGCGTCAACTGGAACCTCACCATGGCCGCGACACTGCTGGTCATGGCGCCCGTCATCATCATTTTCTTCTTCGCACAGAAAGCCTTCGTCGAAGGCGTCACGCTCACCGGAGTGAAGGGCTAAAGAACCATGAAGCTCGCAGTAGTCGGCGGAGGATCGACCTACACCCCCGAACTCATCGACGGGTTCGCGCGGCTGCGCGACGTCCTGCCGCTGGAAGAACTCGTCCTCATCGACCCGGCGGCGGACCGGCTGGACCTGGTCGGCGGCCTCGCTCGGCGGATCTTCGCCAAGCAGGGCCACCCGGGCAAGATCTCCTGGACCGCGGACCTGGACGCGGGGGTGGACGGCACGGACGCCGTGCTGCTCCAGCTCCGGGTCGGCGGGCAGGCGGCCCGCCGGCAGGACGAGACGTGGCCGCTGGAGTGCGGGTGCGTCGGCCAGGAGACCACCGGCGCGGGCGGCCTCGCCAAGGCGCTGCGCACCGTGCCGCTGGTGCTCGACATCGCCGACCGGGTGCGCCGCCGCAACCCGGACGCCTGGATCGTCGACTTCACCAACCCGGTCGGCATCGTGACCCGCGCGCTGCTCACCGCCGGGCACAAGGCCGTCGGCCTGTGCAATGTGGCGATCGGCTTCCAGCGGAAGTTCGCGAACCTGCTCGGCGTCACCCCGGAAGAGGTCTTCCTGGAGCACGTCGGCCTCAACCACCTCACGTGGGAGCGGGCGGTGCGCCTCGGCGGGCCGGACGGCGAGGACGTGCTGCCGAGGCTGATCGCCGAGCACGGCGACGCGATCGCTGACGATCTGCGCATGCCGCGCAGCCTGGTGGAGCGGCTCGGCGTCGTCCCCTCGTACTACCTGCGCTACTTCTACCAGCACGACGCGGTCGTCCGGGAGCTGAGGACGAAGCCCTCGCGGGCCTCCGAGGTCGCCGGGATGGAGAAGAAGCTGCTGGAGATGTACGGCGACCCGGCGCTGGACGAGAAGCCGGAGCTGCTGAGCAAGCGCGGCGGCGCGTTCTACTCCGAGGCCGCCGTCGCCCTCACCTCCTCGCTGCTGCGCGAGCGCGGGCGGGACGAGGCCGGCGAGGTGCAGGTGGTGAACACGTTCAACAACGGCACGCTGCCGTTCCTGCCGGACGACGCGGTCATCGAGGTACCGGCCACGGTGGACGGCGGGGGCGCGAAGCCGCTGCCCGTACGCCCCCTGGAGCCGCTCTACTCCGGCCTGATCGCGAACATCACCGCCTACGAGCAGCTGGCGCTGGAGGCCGCTCTGAAGGGCGGTCGCGACCGGGTCTTCGAGGCGCTGCTCGCCCACCCGCTGATCGGCCAGATCGACTACGCCGAGAAGCTGACGGACGACCTCATCGCGCACAACCGGGAGCACCTCAAGTGGGCCTGAACGACCCTCTGCCGCCCGACGACCGGGCTGCCGGCCCCCGTGCCGACACCCGTGCCGACACCCGTGCCGACACTCCTGCCGGCACCTCTGGCAGCGGCTCCGGCAGCGCCCGCCCCGACACCACCGCGCCCGGAGCGGGCGGGCAGGACCCCGCGCCGCCCGGTCCCCGCTGGCCGGGAGCGATCCTCGCGATCGACGCGGGCAACAGCAAGACCGATGTGACGTTGGTGGGCCCGGACGGCACCGTGCTCGGCACGGCGCGCGGCGGCGGCTTCCAGCCGCCCGTCGTGGGCGCCGGCCCCGCCGTCGCCGAGCTCGCGCCGCTGGTCGCGCGAGCGACGGCGCAGGCCTGCGCGGCGACCGGCCTGCCGGGCGATCCGCCGGCCTCCGGCCCGCTGGTCGAGCATGTCTCCGCGTGCCTCGCCAACGCCGACCTCCCGGTCGAGGAGAGGGAGTTGACGCACGAGATCGAGTCGTACGGCTGGGGGCGCACGGTCGACGTCGCCAATGACACCTTCGCGCTGCTGCGCGCCGGCGTACCGGACGGCAGCGAGCCCACCGGCGTCGCCGTGGTCTGCGGAGCGGGCATCAACTGCGCCGGCCTGGCCCCCGGCGGACGCGTCGCCCGTTTCCCCGCCATCGGCCGGATCTCCGGCGACTGGGGCGGCGGCGGCTTCCTCGCCGAGGAAGCCCTGTGGTGGGCGGCCCGAGCGGACGACGGTCGCGGCGAGCCCACCACGCTCGCCAGGGAACTCCCCGCCCACTTCGGCCTCTCGACGATGCCGGCGCTGATCGAGGCGATCCACCTGGGCCGCATCGACTACCCCCGCAGGCACGAACTCACCCCGGTGCTCTTCGCCGCGGCCGAGGCGGGCGACGCGGTGGCCCGCGCTATCGTCGACCGGCAGGCGCACGAGGTCGTGACCATGGCGACGGTCGCCCTGACCCGCCTGGACCTCCTCTCCGAACCGGCCGTAGTGATCCTCGGCGGCGGCATCCTGGCCGCCCGCCGCCCCCTGCTGCACGACCGCATCACCCAACTGCTCACCGAGCGCGCCCCCAAGGCCGTCCCCCAGGTCGTCACCGCACCCCCCGTCCTGGGCGCGGGACTCCTCGGCCTCGACCGCACGGGCGCGCCCAGTTCGGCGCACCGGCGGCTGCGGGAGCACTACGCGGCTGCCGGGAGGGCCGCGTCGGCGCTGTAGGGGGCTTCCCCGGCTGCGGGCCGTCCCCTTGAGCGGACTGGGGGGCGGGCCGCAGTGTCGCTCCATGCCTGCCGGCCCGCCCCTTCGCCCCCCGGTAGCCTCTCCTGAGCAGGGAGGGAACCGAACGCCCCGGAAACACGTGTTCAAGGTCAGGGGGATGGCGCGGAGATCGGCACGGGATCGTCGAAGAGGTCCTGTACGGGGTCCTGAGCGGGTTTCGGCCGGCCATGATCCGAACAAGATCCAGGCAATCCCGGTGTGGATGTCGGTCCCTACGGCCATACTGCTGGCCGTGCACCTGTGCCCCGCCGCGTCGGGGACCGAGGCACCGTCAGCGACCAAGGGGGAGGTCCCGTGACTCACACGCCGCTCCGCGGTGCGTCGCCGCCTGTGCCTGCCGCCCGGCGGACCGCCTGGGCCGAGGGCATCGACCGGCTGCGCGCTTCGGCGACCACCGAACCCGGTCGGCTACGGATCATCGGAGCCGTCGTCGCCGTGCTGGTGGTGGTGTTCGGGGCCGTGACGGCCTGGCAGGTCTCCGACCGGGAGACCGCCGCGAGCGCCGTGGTCAGCCGCAGCCAGCCGCTCAGCGCGGACGCCGCGAGCATCTACCGTTCGCTCGCCGACGCCGACTCCACCGCCGCTAGCGGATTCCTGGCCGGCGGCCAGGAGCCCCGCGCGGTGCGCAAGCGCTACGAGCGGGACGTCAAGCTCGCGTCGGAGCTGCTGGTGAAGGCCGCGGCCAACACCGAGGGCTCCGACTCCGCGCGCCGGCAGATCGCCAAGCTCAACCATCAGCTGCCGCTCTACACCGGGCTGGTCGAGACCGCGCGCGCCAACAACCGGCAGGGGCTGCCGCTCGGCGGCGCCTATCTGCGCTACGCCAACGACAAGATGCGCACCGAACTGCTGCCCGCCGCCCGCGAGCTGTACGAGGCGGAGACCGCCCGGCTCGGCGAGGACTACGCCGACGCCAAGGCGTGGCCGTGGGTCGCGCTGGGTGTCGGCGTCATCGCGCTGGGCGGCCTCGGCTGGGCCCAGCGCCGTAACTTCCAGCGGACGAACCGGGTCTTCAACCCCGGCCTGCTGGCCGCGACGGCCGCGTCCGCCGCGGTGCTGCTGTGGCTGGTGGTCGGGCACAGCGTCGCGCGGTCCGGCCTCGGCGACTCGTACGAGAACGGCGCGAAGTCGCTCCAGGTGCTCAACGAGGCCCGGATCGGCTCGCTCCAGTCGCGCGGGGACGAGAACCTCACGCTGGTCGCGCGCGGCGCCGTGCTCACCAAGGACGGCGAGGACGCGTACGAGGCCGGCTTCCAGTCGGGGATGCGCAAGCTGGTCGGTGACACCAAGGGATCGGCCGGCGCCAAGGGGTCGGCGAAGCCCGCCGCGGCCGATCCCGCGGCCGGCAGCCTGATGGCCCGCGCCCAGTCGCTCGCCGACGACTCAGCGGGCCGCGAGCCGATCCAGAAGGCGCTCGACGGCGTCCGCGCGTGGCAGCAGCGGCACGGCGCGGCCCGCGCCACCGACGACGCGGGCGACTACGCGGGCGCGCTGGACAAGGTGATCGGCGCGAAGGGCACCACGGGCGAGTGCTTCGACGTGGTGGACGCGAGCCTGAAGACCGCCGTCGCGCACGAACAGCGGGAGTTCACCCAGGCGGCGGAGAGCGGCCGCGGCGCGCTCTCCGGGCTGGCGATCGGCGCCGCCGTACTGGCCGTGCTCGCCGCGGCCGGCGCGGTGCTGGGCATCGGCCGCAGACTGTCGGAGTACCGATGATGGGGGGAGCCGTGAGCGGACCGAGCAGGTTGCGCGGCTGGGGCGGCGTCGCCGGGATGACGGTCGCGTGCGCGCTGGCCGCCTGTGTCTCGGTGCTGCCGCTGGCGCAACGGGACACGCCGTCGCAGACGGCCTCCACCACCTCGTACGGACAGGACGCGGCCCACGCTCGGGGGGCGCGCGCGGCGGATTGCGAGACCCCGGAGGCAAGCCTGCGCCCCTCGGACGTCAGCGGTGCGGCGGTGAAGCGGATCAAGGAGCGCGGCCGGCTGATCGCCGGCGTCGACCAGAACAGCTTCCGTTGGGGCTACCGCGATCCGGCCACCGGCGAACTCGCGGGCTTCGACATCGATCTGGTCCGCGCCATCGCCAAGGACATCCTGGGCGACGCGGACAAGGTCACCTTCCGCACCATCCCCACCAATCAGCGCATACCGGCCCTGGAGCAGCGCAAGGTGGACGTCATCGCGCGGACGATGACCATCAACTGCGACCGGATCAAGCAAGTCGCCTTCTCGACCGCCTACTTCGAGGCCGGTCAGCAGGTGCTGGTCCCCGAGGGGTCCGCCATCAAGGATTTCGACGACACGCTGCGCGGCAAGAAAGTCTGCACCGCCAAGGGCTCCACGGGCGAGGCCGAACTGAAGGAGGAGTCGCACGGAGCGCGGGTGCTGACCGTCGACAACCAACTGGACTGCCTGGTCAGGCTGCAACTGGGTCAGGTGGACGCGGTGATCACCGACAGCGCGCTGGCGGCCGGGCAGGCCGCCCAGGACCCGTCGGTCAAGCTCGTGGGCGAGCCGTTCACCGCGGAGCCGTACGGCGTGGCGATGAACCTCAAGGACGAGGATCTGGTGCGCCGGGTGAACAAGGTGCTGGACAATTACCGCAAGGGCGGCCAGGCCAGCCCCTGGATGAAGTCCTACCGCAAGTGGCTCTCCGATGACCTCAAGGGCATCGAGGGACCACCGGAGCCGAAGTACAAGCCCTGACCCGGGCGGGGTCGGACGGTGCGAGGCCGGACGGGCGGGGCTCGAACCGGGCAGACTCGAACCAGCCGGACCGCACGGGGCGGTCCCGGACCGGACAGCCGCACCGTAAGGACCCGCGAAGAACAGTCAGGAACAGCACCGCACGAATCAGCACCGGACGGCACAGCGCCGCAGGCAGTCGCACCACACGGCAGGGCGCCGCAGGCAGCGCACACAGCGGAGAGGTGATCGATGGGGGTCGCGGAACCCACGGGTCCGGTCATGGACCGGGATGAGGTGGACCGTGCGCTGGCGCGGCTCGGCGCCGAACACGAGGCGATCGAGTCCTCGCTGCTCGCCCTCCAGGACCACGCGGGCCGCCGGCTTCTCGACGGCGCTTCGCTGACCGGCGCCACCAAGGAGCGCTGGGCCGCCACCGAGCAGGCCATCGCGCTGCTCTGGGCGCACTTCGACGCGTACACCGATGCCCTGACCTCCGCCCGCGAGCTGCGCGCACGGCGGCGCTGGCCGAACCAGAGCGACCTCGCCGAGCTGACCGACCTGCTGCGCGGCAGCGGCGTGCAGGTGTCCGGCGGCGCGCTCCCGGACACCGCGCGGCAGTTGACCGGCCCGGCCCGGCTCAGCGAGCGGCTGAGCCTCGAAGCGCTCGTCGAGCGGATGAACTCCTGGTACGCCGAGGCGCTGGACCTGGTCACCGCCTGCGACTCGGTGTGGTCCGCGCTGCCCGCCCGGATCGACCTGCTCAGCGCCGAACTGCGGCGCACCCGTTCGCTCGCGCACTCCGTCGGCGTACGCCCCGGCGAGCATCCCTCCGGCGACGACCTGGAGCGGATCACCGACGAACTGACCTCGCTGCGCGCCGAGGTGATATCCGACCCGCTCGCCTTCTGGGTGCACGCCACCCGCAGCTCCGCCCCCGGCGGCGGCCGTCCCGACACCGACCGCTACGACCACGCGGCCCGCGCGCTGGACGACATCCGGCGCGAGGTCGAGGCGGTGCTGGACGTCCGGCAGGACGCCGAGCAGCGGCTGCTGCGGCTGCGCGACGTGCTCTCCCGCGCGGACCGCACGCTCACCGAGGCGCGGCAGGCCCGCGGCGAGGTGCTCGCGAAGATCGCCGCGTCCGAGGTGCCCGCCGTGAGCGGCCCCTCGACCGCGCTGCACGAGCAGCTGTCCGCGGCCTCCGACTACCGCAGGCACGCCCAGTGGCACCGGCTGTCCCCGCTGCTGGACAGCCTGGAGCGGCGCGCCGAGGACGAACTGATGCGCGCCCGCGAGTCGTTGACGGCGGTGACCGCGCCGCTCGCGGTCCGCGCCGAGCTGCGCGGGCGGCTCGACGCGTACAAGGCGAAGGTGGCCCGGCACGGCATGGCGGAGGACCCGCTGCTGATCGAGCGGTACGACGCGGCCCGCCGGATGCTGTGGAGCGCGCCCTGCGACCTGCGCGCCGCCGACCAGGCGGTGCTGCGCTACCAGCGGGCGACGGCGGAGGCGCTGGTTCCGGGGCAGAGCGGCCCGGCGGACCGGCCGGGCGCGCCGGGGCCGCCGGGACAGTCCGGGCAGCCGGGTCACACGGGGCAAGCGGGATCAGCACACGGCAGGGGGGACGTATGAGCGACAAGTGCCAACGACCGGGCTGCGACGGGTCGTACGAGGACGTCGGCGAGGGCGAGCTGTACTGCGACACCTGCGGGCTCGCGCCGGTCGTCTCCCCCGGCGGCATGGTCGGCTCCGCCCCCACCGGCATCACCGGCGGCGGCGCCCGGGGCGGCGCGTCCGGCTCGGCCGGCTCGTCGTCGCAGAGCTCGCGCGGCAGTTCGCGCTCCAGCTCGCGGTCGTCGACCTCGCGCCGTTCGGTCTCCGGGCGGCTCTCCCGTTCACTGTCGGGCTCCGCCGCCGCGCGCTCGGTGTCGGTGCGCAGCTCCCGCTCGTCCACCGCGTCGTCCGGCCGGGGCAAGCTGGGGGCCGGGCTGGTCAGCGTGCCGGACGTGCCCCGTCCCGACCCGCGGGGCGCGGTGCTGGAGAATCCCGAGGTCCCCGAGCGGAAGCGTTTCTGCAGCCGTGGCGACTGCGGCGCGCCGGTGGGCCGCAGCCGCGGCGACCGGCCGGGGCGCACCGAGGGCTTCTGCACCAAGTGCGGCCACCCCTACTCCTTCGTGCCGAAGCTCAACCCGAACGACATCGTGCACGGCCAGTACGAGGTGGCCGGCTGCCTCGCGCACGGCGGGCTCGGCTGGGTCTACCTCGCCGTGGACCGCGCGGTCTCCGACCGCTGGGTGGTCCTCAAGGGCCTGCTGGACACCGGCGACGAGGACGCGCTCGCGGCGGCCGTCTCGGAGCGCCGCTTCCTCGCCGAGATCGAGCACTCCAACATCGTCCGGATCTACAACTTCGTCGAGCACCTCGACCAGCGCACCGGCAGCCTCGACGGCTACATCGTGATGGAGTACGTCGGCGGCAAGTCGCTCAAGGAGATCGCCAACGAGCGGCGCGGCGAGCGCGGCCGGCGCGATCCGCTGCCGGTCGAGCAGGCGTGCGCGTACGGCATCGAGGCGCTGGACGCGCTCGGCCATCTGCACAGCCGCAATCTGCTGTACTGCGACTTCAAGGTCGACAACGCGATCCAGCAGCG
>NZ_JAYMZR010000002.1:0-190656 GCF_035828615.1 Streptomyces sp. H27-D2
GATGTCCTTCATTCGCACCTTGCGCGTCGTCCGCCGGCAGACCACCAGCCAGGCGGGCTTTTCCCCCCTCCCGGCTCACCCGGGCGCTGACGCGGACCCTGCGTGAGATCACCGAACGTCTCCTGGAGCCACGACGGCCACGCTCCAACCCGCGAGTGATCAAACGCAAAATGTCCAACTGGGCACTCAAACGCGCCGAACACAGCAACCCGCCACGCACCGACACCCCCGTCGTCACCCTCGTCAAGCCCACCAAAACAGCCCCGGCCTCACGAACAAAGCCCTAAAACACCGGTATTGCCCGTAGCCCGCCACACCGTCACGCCCGCCACACCGTCACGCCCGCCACACCGTTACGCCCGCCACACCGTCACGCCCTCACGCCGTCGGAGCCACCGTCTCGACGGCCGCGGTTCGCAGCGTGCGCCGGGCGGTGCCGATCGCCGAGGCCAGGGTGGCGAGGACGGCGACCGCCACCACGCCCAGCCAGAGGCCGAGCCCGGTGTCCGGCAGCACCTCGTCCGTACGGGCGATGGTGTACGGCACGACGGTGACCGCGCCTGCCAGCGTCCCGAAGACGACACCGGCCAGCGCCAGCACGGCGCTCTCCAGGCCGACCATCCACAGCACCTGCTCCGGCGTCGTCCCGATCAGCCGGTGCTGTCCGAACTCGCGGCCGCGGTGCGTGGTCGCCGCGACCATGGTGTTGACCAGCATCATGCAGGCGAGGACCGCGACGATCCCGATGACGACGACGTTGAGCGTCTCGATGTTCCGGTCCGAGGCCGACTTCACGATGCCTTCGGCGGCGGCCGCTTCGCTCTCGACGCCGCAGGTCACCAGCGCGCCGGTGGCGACTCCGGTGAAGAGGATGACCGGCGTCAGCGCGTTGGCCGTGCGGTGGGCGCGGCGGCGTACGTTCCGTAGTGCGAGGTAGCCGCTCGCGCCCCCCAGCCTGGCGAGCGGGGCCGCGAGCTCCGCGATGACCGTACGGACCAGGAACGGGCCCATCAGGGCCAGTCCGATCGCGAACCAGAGGGATGCCTGGCCGGCCGTCTGCATCATCGTGTCCGAGGATTCGCCGTTCATCACGGTGGCGGTGACGGTGCCGTGGGCGAGCCCGACGGAGAGGCAGCCGCCCGCGGCGACCTTGCGCTCGCGGCTCATCCGGCCGTCGTCCCTGGCGGGGGAGGGCCGGAACGGGGTCCGGGTGCGGGTCGCGCGCCGGGCGGCGAGGGTGGCCGCGGCCAGCGCGGCGCCCAACGTGACACCGGCGCCCAAAGTGAGCGCGGTCGGCCCGAAGACGTACGGCACGGAGTCCGCCACCTGGCCGGAATCGACGAGCAGCCACAGCAGGGCGCGGCCGGCCGGCATGGCGGGGAGGACGGCGAGTGCGGCGGCGGCGACCGATACGACGGCGGCCTCGCCGACGATCATGCGGCCGATCTGGGCCCGGGTCGCGCCGAGGCTCTTGAGCAGGTCGATCTCGGAGCCGCGTCGCCGGACGGCGAGGGTGAGCGTGGCGGTCGCGCCGTACGCGACCGGTAACAGGCCCCAGCCGACGACCGCGGTGGCCGTCGCGGTCAGGGTCGCTTCGCTGGGCTCGGAGACGCCGGCCGCGGCGGCCGTGTCGAGCAGCGAGGCGAAGGCCATCAGGATGGTCGCGCCGAAGAACATCATCAGGAAGCTCGTTGTGAAGGCGCCCGCGCGTGTGCGCAGCGAACGCGTCGCCAGTCCGAACACCGGTTGCATTCCCGCCTCCGCGCTGAGTCGATTACGGCTGATCAGGCGGCTTGTGCGTGGCGGAGCTGCTGGGACTGCTTGGTCTGTTTGGCCTGTTGGGGCATTTGGGGCTGTCGGGCCTGCTGGGACTTCTCGCTCGGGCGCGGGCTCGATCCGGGGCTCGTCCGCTGGTACGGGTTCGGGTACGAGCTCGGGGCCAGGTCCTGGCTCAGGTTCGCGTTCCGGTTCGCGTTCCGGCTCGTCCGGCCGGTCAGCCGCTCGGCCGCAATGCTCGCGGCCGGCACGGGGGGCTCGTCGACGATCCGGCCGTCGGCCAGCACCAGCACCGAGTCCGCGTACGAGGCGGCGGCCGGGTCGTCCGTGACCATCACCACGGTCAGTCCGTGGACGTGCACGGCCTCCTGGAGCAGCGTGAGCACCTCGTGCGTGCTCCGGCTGTCGAGCGCGCCGGTCGGCTCGTCCGCGAAGATCACGCCGGGGCCGGTGAGGAGCGCGCGGGCGATGGCCACGCGCTGCTGCTCCGCGCCGGTCAACTCGGCGGGCATGTGGTCGATCCGCTCACCGAGACCGGCCTGGATCAGCACCTCTTCGCAGCGGGCCCGGTCCACCGGCCGGCCCGCGAGCCGCAGCGGCAGCGCCACGTTCTCCCGGACGCTGAGCATCGGCAGCAGGTTGAACTGCTGGAAGAGGAAGCCGGTCCGCTGCCGGCGGAAGGCCGCCAGCTCGCTCTCGCTACGGCCGGCCAGGTCGGCGCCGTCCACGACCACCCGGCCCTGCGTCGGCCGGTCGAGGCCCGCCGCGCACTGGAGCAGCGTGCTCTTGCCGGAGCCGGACGGGCCCGTCACTGCGGTGAAGGAGCCGGCCGGCAGGCTGAGCGTCACGCCGTCGAGGGCGGTGACCGCGGTGTCGCCGCTGCCGTATGTCTTGCTCACCGAGACAAGCCGCAGCGCTTCGGTGGACCGGCCGGTGCTCGTGTCGTCACGTCGCAACATGGTCTTCGCTCCCTCGTGGCGCGGCGCCCGCTGCGCCGTTGGTGAAGACGTTACGCAGGACGCGGGCGGGCTTCGATGGACGCAGATGGTCAATGGGGGTGTAGCTGAGTCCCCCCACTTGAGTGCCGGGGGCGGTGCGTTCAGTCTCTGCCGGCCGCTGTCGGTCTCTGCCGGGCTCTGTGCGCGGCCACTTGAGGGCTGGGCCCCCACCCGTACCACTGCTCGTACCGCACCTCCTGCGACCCCCAGGCCCCGGCGGCAATGAGTTAGGTTAGGCTTACCTAACTAACGGGATCCGGCGAGTCCCGCACACGCCCCCACCCCAGCACACGCCGCATGTCACGGCACAACCGGACGGCACAACCGGACGGCACAACCGGACGGCACGACCGGGAGGACAGACAGTGAGTTTCCGAGCGCACCCCACGGCGTCTTCATACGCGAGCGGCCCGCACGCGGCTACGGGCAGCAGGTCGCATCTGCTCAATGACGAGACGGTGGAGCACTACCGGAAGTCGCTGACCGACGGCATTGAGCGGGTCGCGGCCAAACTCACCCAGACCGAGAGGCCGTTCACCGGGATCACCCCGGACCGGCTGGCCCCGGAGATCTCCGCGATCGACCTGGACGAGCCGCTGGGAGACCCGGGCGCCGCCCTGGACGAGCTGGAAACCGTCTACCTCCGCGACGCCGTCTACTTCCACCACCCGCGCTACCTCGCGCACCTCAACTGCCCGGTGGTGATCCCCGCCGTCCTGGGCGAAGCGATCCTCTCGGCCGTCAACTCCTCGCTGGACACCTGGGACCAGAGCGCAGGCGGCACCCTGATCGAGCGCCGGCTGATCGACTGGACGACCGAGCGCATCGGCCTCGGCGCGGACGCGGACGGCATCTTCACCAGCGGCGGCACCCAGTCCAACCTGCAAGCCCTGCTGCTGGCCCGCGACGAGGCGTGCCGGCTCGAACAGGCCGAGCAGAGCGAGCGGAGCGGCTTCGACGCCCCCGTGAGCAAGACGGAGATCATCCCCCGGCTGCGCATCCTCGCCTCGGAGTGCAGCCACTTCAGCATCACCAAATCGGCGACGCTGCTCGGGCTCGGCGCGGACTCCGTCATCCCGGTGCCCTGCGACCGGAACAAGCGGATGCACACCGTCGCGCTGGCCCGCGAACTCGACCGCTGCCGGCAGGACGGCCTGCTGGTGATGGCCGTCGTCGCCACCGCCGGGACGACCGACTTCGGCAGCATCGACCCGCTCCCCGAGATCGCCGACCTCTGCGAGCGCGCCGGAACCTGGCTGCACGTCGACGCCGCGTACGGCTGCGGCCTGCTCGTCTCCCGCCGCCGGGAGCTGCTCGACGGGATCGAGCGCGCGGACTCGGTGACCGTGGACTACCACAAGTCCTTCTTCCAGCCGGTCAGTTCCAGCGCCCTGCTGGTCCGCGACCGCTCGACCCTGCGGCATGTGACCTATTACGCGGACTACCTCAACCCGGCCCGCAGCGTCGCGGAGCGCATCCCGAACCAGGTCGACAAATCCATCCAGACCACCCGGCGCTTCGACGCGCTCAAGCTCTGGATGACGCTGCGCATCATGGGCGCGGACGCGATCGGCGAACTCTTCGACGACGTGGTGGACCGGGCGGCCGACGGCTGGAAGCTGCTGAACGACGACCCGCGCTTCGAGGTCGTCACCGAGCCGCAGCTCAGCACGCTGGTGTTCCGCTACGTCCCCCCGGCGGGCGTGAGCCCCGCGCTGACCGACCGGGTCAACCGGCACGCGCGGCAGGCGCTGGCCGCGTCCGGCGAAGCCGTGGTGGCCGGCACGGTCGTCGACGGCCGGCACTACCTGAAGTTCACCCTGCTCAACCCGCGGACCTCGCTGAGCGACATCGCCGCCGTCCTCGACCTGCTCGCCGATCACGCCGGCGGCTATCTGGCCGAGCACGCCGTCCCGGAGATCAGCCGCTACCTCGCCGGCTGACGGGCGGGCCGTCGGCGACGACGGCCCCCGCACCGGCTCACCCCACACCCCACCACGGGAGACGTCTTGCCCACCCCCATGTCCGGGACCTTGTCCGCGACCTCGTCCGCCGCCGCGTCCGCTCCGGCTGCCCCCCTCGACTTCATCGGCATCGGACTCGGCCCCTTCAACCTCGGCCTCGCCTGCCTGACCGAGCCGATCGGCGAGCTGAACGGCCTGTTCCTGGAGACCAAGCCGGACTTCGACTGGCACTCCGGAATGCTGCTGGAGAGCAGCACGCTCCAGACCCCGTTCATTTCCGACCTGGTCAGCCTGGCCGACCCCACGTCGCCGTTCTCGTTCCTGAACTACCTCAAGGAGTCCGGGCGGCTCTACTCGTTCTACATCCGGGAGAACTTCTATCCCCTGCGGACCGAGTACAACGACTACTGCCGCTGGGCCGCCGCCCAGCTCGACACCGTCCGCTTCGGCCATCGGGTCACCTCCGTGGAGTACGACGAGCAGGCCCCGGACGGCGGCGTGTACCTCGTGCACGCCGAGCGGCTCGCGACCGGCGAGCGGCTGACCTTCCGAGCGAAACGCCTCGTGCTCGGGACGGGGACGCCGCCGTACATACCCGGCCCGTGCGCCGGCCTCGGCGGCGATTTCATCCACAACTCCCGCTACCTCGACAACAAATCCACGCTTCAGGCGAAGGACAGCATCACGGTCGTCGGCAGCGGCCAGAGCGCGGCCGAGATCTATTACGACCTGCTCCAGGACATCGACGTGTACGGATACGAGCTGAACTGGGTCACCCGCTCGCCCCGCTTCTTCCCGCTCGAATACACCAAGCTCACGCTGGAGATGACGTCCCCGGAGTACGTGGACTACTTCCACGCGCTGCCCGGCGCGACCCGCGACCGGCTGGTCTCCTCGCAGAAGAACCTCTACAAGGGCATCAACTCGGAGCTGGTCGACGCGATCTTCGACCTGCTCTACATCAAGAACCAGCGGGGCCCGAGCCGCACCCGACTGATCACCAACACGGCCTTGAACAGCGCGGATCACGAAGCCACGACCGGCACGTACACGCTGGGCCTGCGGCAGGAGGAGCAGGAGCAGGACTTCGACCTCACCACGCGGGGCCTGGTCCTCGCGACCGGCTACCGCTACCGGGTGCCGGACTTCCTGGACCCGATCGCCGATCGCGTCGTGCTGGACGAGCAGGGCCGCTTCGCGGTCGGCCGTAACTACAGCGTCGACACCACCGGGAATGGCATCTTCCTCCAGAACTCCGCGGTGCACACGCACAGCGTCACCGCCCCCGACCTGGGCATGGGCGCGTACCGCAACTCGTGGATCATCCGCGAGCTGCTGGGCCGCGAGCATTATCCGGTCGAGAAGGCCATCGCCTTCCAGGAGTTCGGGGCGCCGGCCGGGGCACGGGCAGCGGGTGCCGCATGAGGGGCGCGTCGACTGCGGCGGAGCGCGCGTCGGCGGAGCGCACGCCGGAGCGCGTGTCGCCGGTCGTCTTCACCCGTGCCGACGAGCGGCTCGGCGAGTTCGCCGTACGGCCCGTCGACCCGGACGCCGACATCGCGTTGCTGCACGGCTGGCTGACCCACCCGAAATCCGCGTTCTGGCTCATGCAGGACGCCGGGACGGCGGACGTCGAGACGGAATACCGGCGCATCGCCGCCGACCCGCACCACGAGGCGTTCGTCGGGCTGCACGAGGGCCGTCCCGCGTTCCTCGTGGAGCGCTACGACCCCGCCTACGTCGAGCTGGTCGGCCTCTACCAGCCGCAGGACGGGGACGTCGGCATGCACTTCCTGTGCGCGCCGACCGACACGCCCCTGCACGGCTTCACCCGCGCTGTGATCGGCACCGTCATGGACCTGCTCTTCGCCGACCCGGCGACCCGGCGCGTCGTGGTGGAGCCCGACGTGTCCAACACGGCGGTGCACGCCCTCAACGCGGCTGTGGGCTTCGAGATCGTCACCGGCATCGCGAAGCCGGAGAAGGACGCGTACCTGAGCGTGTGCACCCGGCAGCGGTACCTGGCCCACCAGCACGGAGACGGCCGCAGCGGCCAAGGAGTAACCCGATGAGCATCAGCACGAACGGCATGAACGGCACTACCGGCACGAACGGCACGGCTGGCAGCACCGGCACGACCAGCACCAAGGCCACAGTGCGCAGCGCCGCCCCACGGACCGCACCCGTCGGGCGGGCGACACCGCCCGCAGCCTTCCCCCTCCACGCGCCCGCTCCCGCCGCGTCCGGATCGGTCCGTACGGCCTCGCCCGGCGATGTGGTCGCGCACCTCACCCCCGAGCGCTGGGCGCGCGCCAACCGGCTGCTGGTCCGTAAAGCCCTGGCCGAGTTCGCGCACGAGCGCCTGTTCACCCCCGAGAAACTGCCGTCCGGCGGCTACGCGGTCACAAGCGACGACAAGAGCGTCGAGTACCGTTTCTCGGCCCGGGTGCTGGCGCTGGATCACTGGCAGATCGATGTGGACAGCATCACCCGGCACCGGGACGGCGTGGAAGTCGCGCTCGACGCGCTGGACCTGATCATCGAACTGCGCCGCACCCTGTGCATGGGGGAGCGGAATCTGCCGCTCTACCTGGAGGAGATCAGCTCCACCCTGGCCGGCGCCGCGTACAAACTGGCCCAGCCCCCGGTCAGCGCGGCCGAGCTGTCCCGGTCCGGGTTCCAGGCGATCGAGACGGGGATGACCGAGGGCCACCCGTGCTTCGTCGCGAACAACGGGCGGATCGGGTTCGACGCGGCCGAGTACCACGCGTACGCCCCGGAGGCCGGCGCGCCCGTACAGCTGATCTGGCTGGCCGCGCGCCGCGACCGCGCCACCTTCTCGGCCTCCGCCGACCTCGACTACGACCGGCTCATCGACTCCGAGCTGGGCCCGGACACCCTCGGCAGGTTCTCCGCCACGCTGGCGGAACTCGGGCTGCGGCTCGACGACTTCCTGCTCATCCCCGTCCACCCCTGGCAGTGGTGGAACAAGCTCTCGGTGACCTTCGCGGCCGAGGTCGCCCAGCGCAACCTCGTATGCCTCGGCCAGGGGGACGACGCGTACCTGGCGCAGCAGTCGATCCGTACGTTCTTCAATACGAGCGACCCGTCGAAGCACTATGTGAAGACCGCGCTGTCGGTACTGAACATGGGCTTCATGCGCGGCCTGTCCGCCGAGTACATGAAGGCGACCCCCGCCATCAACGACTGGGTCGCCGGGCTGGTCGGCACGGACGAGGTGCTGAAGAAATCGGGCCTCGGCATCATCCGCGAGTGCGCCGCCGTCGGCTACCACCACCAGCAGTACGAGGCCGCGACCACCAAGGACTCCCCGTACCGCAAAATGCTGGCCGCGCTCTGGCGGGAGAGCCCGGTCCCGATGCTGGAGCCGGGCCAGCGGCTGGCGACCATGGCCTCGCTGCTGCACACCGACCGCGACGGCGGCTCCTTCGCGGCCGCGCTCATCGCGGAGTCCGGCCTCGCGCCCGAGGTGTGGCTGCGCCGCTACCTAGACGTCTACCTGACGCCGTTGCTGCACTGTTTCTACGCGTACGACCTCGTCTTCATGCCGCACGGCGAGAACGTCATCCTGGTGATCGAGGACGGCGTCCCGCTGCGGGCCGTCTTCAAGGACATCGCCGAGGAGATCGCGGTGATGGACCCGGAGGCGGTGCTGCCGCCGGCGGTCGAGCGGATTCGGGTGGCGGTGCCCGAGGAGCTGAAGACGCTGTCGATCTTCACGGATGTCTTCGACTGCTTCTTCCGCTTCTTGAACGGGATTCTCAGCGGGGACGGTGGACCGGGGGAGGACGGAGCCGGGACCGGTGGAGAAGCCGGGGCCGGTGCGGGGCGCGTCGTCCTGAGCGAGGAGACCTTCTGGGCGACGGTCGCCGCGTGCGTCGCCGACTATCAGGCGTCCGCACCGCAGCTGGCGGACCGGTTCGAGCAGTACGACCTGTTCACCGAGCGCTTCTCGCTGTCCTGCCTGAACCGGCTGCAACTGCGCAACAACGAGCAGATGATCGACCTCCAGGACCCGGCGGGGGCGCTCCAGTTCGTCGGGACGCTGGAGAACCCGATCGCGCGGTTCGCTCGGCGGGGGTGACGGCGCGGGGGCGGCGGCGCGGGTGATGGCGCGGGTGATGGCGCAGGGGCGGGCCGAAGCGGCCTCGCACGCCTGCTGTCCCCTGCGGGAACCCGCCCCCACCCCCTATCCCTGGAACCCCACCCTCCCCCCCCACAGGATTCACGGAGCCCCCATGCCATCCGTGGCCGCCGAAGCCACTCCCACGCCCACGCCCACGCCCACCCTCAGCAGCGGGATGAGGCACCCGACCCGGTGGCTGATCCTCGGCGTGGTCTGTCTCGCGCAGCTCACCGTGCTGCTCGACAACACCATCCTCAGCGTCGCGATCCCCTCCCTGACGACGGAGTTGGGCGCGAGCACCTCCGACATCCAGTGGATGATCAACGCCTATTCGCTCGTGCAGTCCGGCCTGCTGCTCACCGCCGGCAACGCGGCCGACCGCTACGGGCGCAAGCTGATGCTCACCGCGGGCCTCGCCCTCTTCGGCCTCGGCTCGGTCGCCGCGTCCCTCTCGCAGAGCCCCGCCCAACTGATCGCAGCCCGCGCCGGAATGGGCATCGGCGGGGCGCTGCTGATGACCACCACGCTCGCGGTCGTCGTCCAGGTCTTCGACGACTCCGAACGCGCCAAGGCCATCGGCATCTGGAGCACGGTCAACTCGCTCGGCTTCGCCGCCGGTCCGCTGATCGGCGGCCTGATCCTCGACCACTTCTGGTGGGGCGCGATCTTCCTGATCAACGTCCCGGTGGTGCTGATCGGCCTCGCGGCGGCCATCGGCCTCGTACCGGAGTCCAAGACGTCCAGCGCGCCCCCGGACCTGCTCGGCGCGCTGCTGTCCACGGTCGGCATGGTCGGGGTGGTGTACGCGATCATCTCCGGCCCCGAACACGGCTGGCTCTCCGGACAGGTGCTGCTCTCCGGCGCCGTCGGGCTGGCGGTGCTGGCCGGCTTCGCCGTATGGGAGCGGCATGTCCCGCACCCCATGCTGGACATGCACTTCTTCCGCAACCGCCGCTTCATCGGCGCCCTGGGCGGCGCCATCCTCGTCGCCTTCGGCATGGGCGGCTCGCTGTTCCTGCTCACCCAGCACCTGCAATTCGTGCTGGGCTACGGCCCGCTGAGCGCCGGGCTGCACACGGCCCCGCTCGCGCTGACCGTCGTCCTGGTCAACTTCACCGGGCTCGGCCCGCGCCTGCTGCGGGCGCTCGGCACCCCGCTCACCATCGGCTGCGGCATGACCACCCTGGCGGCCGGCCTCGTGGCGGTCGCCGTGCTCGGCGCCGGCGGCTACAGCGGCATGCTCGTGGGCCTGATCCTGATGGGCGTCGGCGTCGCCCTCGCGATGCCGACGATGGCCAACGCGATCATGTCGGCGATCCCGCCGGAGAAGGCGGGCGTCGGCGCGGGCATCAACGGCACCCTGGCGGAATTCGGCAACGGCCTGGGCGTAGCCGTACTGGGCGCGGTTCTGGGCTCCCGCTTCGCCTCCCTGCTCCCCGGAGCCCTCGCGGGCGCCGCCTCCCTCCCGGCGGCCCTGGCCGCGTCCCCCACCGCCGCGGACCGCGCGGCCGTCACGGACGCCTTCGCCTCCGGCGTGGAGAGCGGCCAACTGGTCGGCGCGGCGGCGGTCTTCCTCGGCGGCTGGGTCGCGGCGATGCTGCTGCGCAGGGCGGAGCGGGGGGAGGGGGCGCTCGCGGGGTGAGTACGAGCCGCGCTCGCGGCTCCGGCGCACGGCCTGCGGGCGCGCGTACGGGGCGTGCGTACGGGCTCGTACGCCCCTCGCCCCCGCCGGTCAGCGCCCCGGCGCCGACTTCTTGGCGGCCCGTTTCGCTTCCTTCTTGAAGGCGCGGACTTCGGCGAGCGACTCGGGTCCCGTGATGTCGGCCGCCGAGCGGTGTGAGCCCGCATCGCCGTAGGCCCCGGCCGCCTCGCGCCAGCCCTGCGGCCGTACCCCGAGCTGCTTGCCGAGCAGCGCCAGGAAGATCTGGGCCTTCTGCTTCCCGAAACCGGGGAGCGCGTTCAGCCGTTCCAGCAGCTCCTTGCCGCTGGAGACATCCCGCCACACCGCGGTCGCGTCCCCGTCGTAGTGCTCGACCAGGTACTGGCAGAGCTGCTGCACGCGCTTGGCCATGGCCCCCGGATAGCGGTGCACGGCGGGCTTGGCCGAGAGCAGCGCCACGAACGCGTCGGGGTCGTAGACGGCGATCTCCGCGGCGTCGAGATCGTCACGGCCCAGCCGCTGGGCGATGGTGTACGGGCCGGAGAACGCCCACTCCATGGGGACCTGCTGGTCCAGCAGCATGCCGACCAGGTCCGCCAGCCGACTGCGGCCGAGCAACTCATCGGCTTCCGGTTGCTGGGCCAGGTGAATCGTGGGGTGCATGCGTCGATGATCCCGTTGATGCGGGGGCTCCGCATACCGCGGGGGAGCGGGGATGGGCCGCGTGGCGTAGGGGACGGCCGACCTCAGCTCTCCGGACCGGACCGGACCGGACCGGACCGGACCGGACCGGACCGGACCGGACCGGACCGGACCGGACCGGACCGGACCGGACCGGACTGGACTGGACTGGACTGGACCGGCGCTGCTCGTGGTGCTCGTGGTGCTCGAAACGCCGGCCCCCGCCGAGCGGCTCGCGTTCGTGCTGCACGACATGTTCGCCGTGCCCTTCGACGAGATCGCCCCATCGTGGAGCGCACTCCGGCCGCGATGCGCCAGCTCGCGAGCCCGACCCCCGGGAGAACTCATTCGCCTTCGCCGGGACGCCTCCACGGCCCAGGGCCATGGCGGCTCAGTCGTCGGCGGCTGCCAGGAGGAATGCCTGGCAGGGTCGTAATACGCGTCATACACTTCTGGTATGCCTAAGACGAGGATCAGCATCAGCCTGGACAGTGATCATGCCGAGCGCATCCGGACTCACGCAGAGCGGGCCGGTATGGATGTTTCCGCTTTTCTCGTCAACGCCGCGACACGGCAGATGGCCGAGGCGGAGGCGGCCGAAGCACAGTTCGCCCGACTTGACGCGGTGATTGCGGCAGCCGAGGCGGAGGCCGCCGCACTGCCACCGCTGCCTGAAGTCGCCGACGACGACCTCACGGAGCAGGAGCGGCGCGAGGTGCGGGAGGCCATGGAGCTGATCTATGGCGCCGACGGTCCCGCCAGCCGCTCAGGTAACGCCGGGTGACTGCCCGGGTGCCGGTCTACGACACCGGCATGCTGATCGCGCTCGCGGATCGCAAGGCGAAGGCCGTGCGTCTGCACGCCGGCCTCCGGGACACGCCGCATCGGGCGCTCGTGCTCGGACCGGTACTGGCCCAAGTCTGGCGGCCCAGCCCTGCCACGGTGCACGCCTTGGCCGGGGTGCTGAAGGACTGCACGGTCCCGCAGGCTCGTACTTCGGCCCCGGCTATGCGCCCCGCCAGCATGGGGCAGACAGCCTGCATCATGTGCGCCGCCGGCCCGGGCATGACCGAATGGCAGCGCATCGGCAGCGCCCTCGGCACGGCAGAGCTGCCCCCGAAGAAGCGTCCGGACGCGGTGGATGCCCTGGTGGCTCTGACGGCGGCCCGGCATGGCAGTGCTGTGGTCTTCACCAGCGATCCGGCCGACCTCAACGCATATCTGAAGGCATTGGACGCCCAGGACGTGCACGTGGTGCAGATCTGAGGAGCCCGTCAGCGGTCGTGGCGGGCGGGTGCGGAGGAACGCAGAAGGCCCCGGCCGGTTTCCCGGTCTGGGCCTTCGACCGCCACGGTGTCCCGCTACGGAAGCCACGGCACGTTGCTGAGGATCTCGCAGCGGGCGGCAGTGTTGGTGCAGGCTTCGCCGTCGCAGCCGTCGCAGCCGTCGCAGCCGTCGCAGCCGTCGCAGCCGTCGCAGCCGTCGGGGAGCCGAGGCCGCCGTCGATCTGGTCGTTACCGAACCCGCCGGCCAGGGTGTCATCTCCGTCCAGTCCGCAGGTCAGGGTGGGCCCCGGCTGCGATCTCACAGATGAGGCGGTCGCCGCACTGACCAAGGAAGAGGCAGTGGCCCGGCTTCAACAGTATTGGACCGACGGCACGTAAACGATGGCCGCGACGAGCGGCGTCACGGCACGTGTCCACTGCGGAAGGGCGGTGCCGCAGAGCCCGTTTACGGCGAGATGGCTGTCCTTCATGGCATCGTGAGGTGCAGCAGCCGCGCGTTGGCCTCATCCGGGGTGAAGCGGTCAGGGGTGAATCCGGCGGCGGACCGCAGGCCGAGCCAGGCCAGCATGGTGTCGTGTTCCTCGTGCTCCGAATCGGTGAGGATCTGTTTGAGATCGCCGTAGCCGGGGGCGCCTCCGCAGTCCTCGGGTGGGCACGCCCCAGTGCCGTCCACGCAGTGCGGATAGCTGAGCCCGGCTTCGGCCGTCAGAGGCTGTTCCACGGTGATGCGGTGTTCCCAGGAGTCCCCGAAGTCGTACGTGTACACGCAGCGGTCGCCCGGCTTGAGGAGCGCGGCCAGGGTAGCGGTGCGCTCGTCGCGAAAGCCGAGTTCGGAGTGGGGTTGGCCGTACTGGACACCATCGATGGTGAATTCGTGCATGTGGCAGTTCTGCCAGCCCATCGAGGCCTGGATCACGGAGTGAAGCCGGTCGAGGCGGGTCGCGGCCGGCACCATCAGGCGCCGCCATACCAGGGGTTCGTCCACGTCGGCCAGCTCGACGAGGATCCGCAGCACCGGGTCTCCGGGGCTGGGCTCGCCAAGCATCCGGGCCATCTCGTTACGGCCGGCGGCGGTCAGTTCGACGGTGTTCTCGGTGAGGTGGACGGTCGCCAGGGAGGCCAGGGCCTTCAGGACCCGTTGGACGTCGTGGTCGTTGGCTACGTGCAGATGCTTGAGGCGATCAGGGGGCAGGTCGTCGAGCACGTACAGCGGGCTGATCGCCTGCCACACCACCTCGTAAAGGTCGCTGAGCGGCACCGGCACCGTGGCCGCGTAGAGGCGGTGCAGCAACGTCCGCAGCCCCCGGTGGTACTCGTGCGAGAACAGCGACTCCAGCCAGCCGGAGACCGTCACGGCCTGCCCGATGTGCGGCAGCGCGGCGAACAGTGCGCCACGCAGCTCGTCGGGGCGGTCCAGCAGCTTGGCGTTCTTCTTCACCGGCAGCAGACGCCCGCCCGCGGTCCGCAGCAGTCGCGCTGCCTTGGCCCACTCGACCAGCAGTGTGAGGTGGTACAGCTCTTCGCTGGACTTCGTCTTGAACGTACGGTCCCCGATCACCGGGTCCATCCGGTCGCCGGTGTCCAGAACGTCCAGCAGCGCCCGTGCGTCGGCGAGCATCACGCGGCCGGTCTGGGTCAGCCTGCGGCCCGCGCCGACCCAGCCGACCAGTTCCCGCACTTGCCCCACGGTCCTGCCCATTGTCTCAACCACGCTGACCTACTCGTTCCGTTTCGTGTCCTGCGTCGCCCAGGCCCAGGATGGCAGCACTGGAGGCGGAACGGCTCACAGCCCGTGCTGGTCGAGGATTTTCATCAGGTTGCGCTTGCGCTTCTGGCCGGCGCGCAGGGCGGCGAGGTACCCGGCGAACTCCTCCTGGGTGCCCAGTTTCTCGTGGCAGGTGCGGGCGCCGAGCAGCAGCCGGGCCAGCTGTTGGTAGTTGCCGTCGCCGGCGACCTGCTTCAACGGTTCGGCCAGGCGCAGGTAGACGCCGAGCGCGTCGGCCGGGCGACTGTCCTTCACCCGGTCGGCCAAAGTGAGCCACTGCCTGTCGTCGGCCCGGTCGGCGGCGGCCTCCCAGGCCGCATCGGGATCACCGTCGTCGAGCAGTGCATCGACCAGCACAGGGCCTCCGCCCCAGCCCTGCCGTTGCCGCGCCGCGTCGGAGCGCAACAGTCCGAGCGCGGCCTCGCGCTCGGACTCCCAGCAGCCGACAGTACGGGCCACCGTCCGCAGGTTCTGATAGGCGGCGAGCGAGCGGTCGGCCCGGAGACGGCCGCGACGGACCGTGACCGCCTCGGCCGCCCTTCCCGACCGTTCGTACCGGGCGCAGACCCAGTCCATCAGACGGCTGTCCACGTGGACGCTGCCCTCGGTGTCCTTCAGCCCGCGCTCGGCCCAGGCCAGGGCCTCGGCCTCGCGTCCGGCCGCGTCCAGTTCGAGGGCGATCCGCAGGTGGGTGGCACCGTTCGGGGCGAGGTCCGCCGCGCACACGGCGACCAGCGCGTCCACATCTCCTTCCGCCTTCTCCAGGCGTTCCATCAGGTATTTTTCCGCCCAGCCGGACGGCTTGCGCTGCCATGCCTCGGTGGCCAGCTCCCGTACCTGGGCCAGCCCCCGCTCACCGAGAACCTCGCGGTAGTCGACCGGGTCGGCGTCCGTCGCGTCGTTGTCGTTGCCGAGTTGGTGCCCGACCAGCCACCGCGCTGTCTCCTCCGGGTCAGGGCGGGCCACCCGGCAGGCATCCAGATGGGCCGCCATGAGATCGGCCGCGACCGAGCCGACATATCCCGAGGAGTCGTCGATCTGCTCGTACGCCTCACCCAGCAGCCGGATCGCCCACCGGGCCAGGCCGACCGCCTCAGCCGCCTGCCCGCTCGCGGTCAGCGATTCGATCGCCGCCACCGCCTCCCCCGCCTGCTCCCCATAGGCGCGGGAATCCGCGTAGTCGACGTACCCGTGACGGGAGAACCGGCCGGTGGCGAGCAAATCCGCGATACGGTCGCGGACTGCGGCGATGTCGGAGACCGCGGTCGCGGCCCGCAGTTCCAGGCGACGGCGCAAGTCGCGGTCGTCGGCGAGCTGTTGGCGTAGCAGCGCCAGCAGCGCGTCACGGTCCAGTGACTCCAGCCAGGATTCCAGGTTGCCGGCGCGAGCCGCGGCAGCGGTTCGCTGTCGCGGGATGAGGTCCGCCTGCCGCAGCACCACCAGCCCCACCGCCACACAGTGCTTGCAGAAGTTGCCCTCCAGGCCATACGGGCAGTCGCACTCACCGGACACGCCGTCGTCCCCGTCGTCGGTGATCTCGACCTCGTAGGCGTCCCCGCCGTGCACGGTGGCGGTGAACCAGCCGTCCCCCACCTCCAGTCCTGTCACCGCGTCGACATAGCCCAGGCCCCGCTCGAAGGAGCGTGCCCCGGCCGATTCCCGCAGATCATTCTCACCGAAACCCATCGCGTGCGTCATGTGACCATTCAAGCGGATGCGGGTGACGACACCGAGGTGGCAAACTGTGACGGTGACGATGCGCGATGAGGAACTGCTAGCCAGGGTCCGGGAGATGAGGGAGCGTGGCAGCGCTCCCAAACAGATCGCGAAGGCGCTGGGGTTGCGTCCCGCACAGGCCGCCGTGCTGGTGAGGCAGGCCGCCGAGGCGGCACAGGCGCACATCGCTCCCGATGAGCGGCTGGTGGTGGGCTGCTGGGTCAACGCGGGCTGGAGCGCGGGGCTGGGCATGGCCGGCGCCACGGACTGGGCAGCGGCCGACCCGCTCGGCCAGGACCCGGACACCGGAGGCTTCGCCCAGGTGCTGCTGGCCCGCCAGGAGCGTGCCAGCAAGGTGACCGTCACCGGGTTCCTGGTGGACGTGTACTGCCTGGGGGTCAAGAACGTCACCGGCCCCGAGATGATGGGGTCCGGCTCCCTGACCACCTACGTACCGACGTACTACTCGGCTTTTGGCCACCCGCCGCTGTCGATCGGCGTGGAGCAGGCACAGCGGATCGTGCACGGCACGGTCGCCTACGCGCGCTCCCTGGGCTTCGAGCCCGCGGCCGGCTTCGCCGATGCCGCCGTGCACCTGGGTACCCCGCCCGAAGGCCTGCCGGCCATCGGCTTCGGCAGGGACGGCAAACCCTTCTACTTCTCCGGCCCCTACGACGACCCGCGCAAGGTGATCCAGACCCTGGAGCGCACCTGCGGCCCGGACAACTACCACTACTTCACCCACCTGTAGGACCGGGACGCGAGCAGTGACACCGGTCGAACAGCAGCAGGAGCCCACCGACGCTCCACAGGTCCGGCACACCGAGCACGAGGCACAGGCCAATCTGCTGGCCGGTGCTACGCCTGTGCGCCACGGGCAAACTACGGTGCAGCGAGAAGACCCGCCGCCCCGGCGCCGCCACGGTCGAGGCAGTCGCAGGCGTCCTGGACATCGGTGACTTCTACCCGCACGAAGCCATCGCCGCCTTCGCCTGGCCGATGCTGCTCCAGGCAGGCGGCCTCACCCAGCTCACCAACGGCCGGCTGGCGCTGACCCCGCGCGGAAATGCCGCGCTGACCCGGCCACCGCACCTGACGATCGCCCAGCTGTGGCAGCGCTGTCTGAACAACAGCCTGCTGGACGAATTCTCCCGCGTCGAGGAGATCAAGGGCCAGCGCGCGGCGAACGTCCTGACCGCCTCCGAACCGCGCCGCAAAATCGTCGGCCAGGCCCTGACCGGCCTCACCCCCCGGCGCATGGATCTCTGTCGATGCCCTGTTCACCGAGATGCGCGCGTCCGGCCTCGACCCCGCTGTCCACCGCAGCGAGCGCGCCCTGTGGAGGCTGCTCACGGATGCGGGGGTGCGTGACGGGCGGCTGCATGATGATCCGCCTCATCCCCGGGCTCCGGCGGACGGATCCAAGGCCAACCAGCTGGAAGTCCCACGTAGATGTACGTCTGCTACATTTATTACATGAGTGAGCCGGTGATTGCATCCATGGCTGAAGTCCGCAGCCACCTTGCGGACGTCCTCGATCGAGCCCGTCGGGACGAGACCCCGACGATCATTACTCGGCGCGGTAAGCAGGAGGCTGTGGTGATCGACATCCTCGAATATCGGCGCCTGAGTCAGCTGGCGGAGCAGGCCGAAGAGTCCTGGCTCAACCGGTTGGCCGACGAGGCGGAATCCGAAGGCTCCGAAGGATCGGTCTCGCTCGAAGAGATGGCCGCCCTGCTCCGCACCAACCACGCCTGATCCCGTGGGGTACGTCACGCGGTTCACCCCGCACGCCCAGCGGGACATGCTCAAGATTCCCCGTATCGACGCTATGCGGATCCTTTATCGCCTCACGGAACTGCAGAAGGGGTTGGATGAGGGGGACACCGCGGCCTTCGACATCAAACCCCTCCGAGGGCACAGCTCGCGGTGGCGTCTCAGAGTCGGGGACTGCCGCGTCGTGTACACGGTCGAGGACGGTCAACTGATCGTGTGGGTCATGACCGTCGGCAATCGCCGCGACGTCTATCGCAACCTGTAGCGCTGCGCCGACACTCGATGTACGGGTACCCGGCCGGATCCGTTACTCCATCTTGGTTTGGGTCCTGGCACAGCTTCGGATCTACCTCGTGACCCAGATCCGTCAGGGCGTGGAGACGGGAATCGGGCCGGGACAACGTTGAAGGCCCCGGCCAGCGGACTGGTCGGGGCCTTCAACGTATTGCCCGGTGAGGCAAAGGCGGAGGATACGAGATTCGAACTCGTGAGGGGTTGCCCCCAACACGCTTTCCAAGTCTGTTGATGCAGGTCAGGGCCTCATTCGCAAGCGTCCGCCTGCGTTCAGGGCCGTTCTGGGGCTGTGCAAGGGCCCCTTGTGCTTACGCCCGTGAACACAAGCGGACTGGGGTGAATGAGACGTAAACTGAGACGGAGCCACGCTCGTCCACCCCGGCCTAGCGTGCGGGACCCGCAGGGTCGCAAGGGAGGGCCCAGCGATGTAACGTCGCGAGCCCGGAGTGTGACCAACAGCCTGCCAAGTGCTGGTTCTCGCACGTAGGGTCTACCTCATGCCAGGAGAACAGCTACACGAGGTCGGCGCAGATGGCGCCAGACGGGCGAAAGAGTGGCTCGAGGCCACGACTCGCGTCAAGGCATCGTGGACGAACATGGATCCTAAGTGGAGCCGACGCATGACGTTCCAGTGGCCGGCTGGGAAGCAGACCGAGTTCTCTCTAGATCTCGGTGGCCTCCTCTGTGGTGATGAGTTCGACAACGACATCTTCATGGCGGAGTGCAAGAAGTACTCCACGCCTGCGGATCAGGGAACTCATTACCTGAGCTACCTTGCCAAGTGCTACGTGATGCTTTCGCAGCAGCCTGAAGCTGCCGAGCATTTCATGTGGATCACCTGGTGTCCGTTCAACGTGAACGACTGGAACAAGCTTCTCACCGAGGGATGGGTCGCCCGCGCGGTAGAGAAGCACGGCAAGGATATCTTTGGGGACGTTACGTCCGAAGAAGCGGAGTCGTTCACCGACCCGGAAGTAGTGAAAAAGGTTGCAGAGCGACTCTGGATGATCGTACTTTCAGATAAGCAAGAAGCGCTGGTGATTACGCGCGAGCATCGTGCGCTTATCCAGCACCACGAAGTGATGGGGGGTGTCCGGTGACCGCATCCTACTTTTCCAACGCCTTGATTGCAGCGTTCGAAGCACCCGACCCAAGGGACGCTGTCGATCGGATCAAGGATGTAGTCGCCCGCGAACTCGAGGAGACCGATTCGCGCGCCATTATTAAGAAGACAGAATTCTTTAATCACAGTTTCGCTCCGGACCTTGTGCTGAGTTGGCCCGGCGAAAATAAACGATTTGTATTCTTGAAGTCGGACACGCGTCCAGACGTGCTACGCGAGGACGTTGACGCCGTTCGCAAGCATAATCCAATCGTATTCGCGCTCGATCGGATGGAGGGCTATTCGGCAACCAGAGGGCGAAGTCTCGAAGCGCCGCAACCAAAAGGCGATGACACTTTGGTTGCTGACTCGCGTGGAATGGAAGTCCTAATCAAGAGCCGCCACGAAGACCCGGTGGTTGCTCTCGCGTCGAGCGCGGTACTCCAAGGGGGGCGTGGACTTCTCACTGAGGTCGAGGCCCAAGCGATGGCTTCCAGCATCTCCGCAGGTTTCAGTGGTGCACAGAATCTTGATGCCGAGTCAACAGGCGATGCTGTGGCTCGGATCATGGGGCATTTTGACACCCGCCGAACCTCAAGATTGCTCCGCTTTCTAAGCGCTGTATGGGTCGGGTCGGGAGGATCGCCGACTAATTTCCCTGGCGAACAAGATGTAGCGGGCGACTTGGATAGCGCTGCGCTTGAGTTTCTGCTGAACCTGCCACCAATTGAAGATTCTGAATTCTGGCGCCGAATCGGTAGATCTCTAGCGTTGGATTCGATTGCGCGGCTAAACCTGAAGCGCAACTCCGAGAATCTTCAGTTCCTAGTCGAATCTAACCTCGATGCCCTATATGCAAGGGCTTGCCGGATTGTGAGGCGGGATCCCGAGCTCGGAGACGAGGATGCTAGTTCCTTCAGATGGATTCTTGACAGAGGAATGCTATGCCTCAAGGGGCCTCGTAGCGCCGCATACTTCGCAAGTAGAGTAGACGACTTGAAACTCGAAGTAGATAGCGGGGACGGCATCACGCTACAAGAGCTCCTTAGGCGGGCCGAATCGCACGGAGTCCCAATTAGTGAACTAGAGCTGGCAACGCCTACCAGAACGGTATCGTACGCCACCGTTAATAGAGACGATGTCTCTCACGACGAGGAGCTATTGGAGCTCTCGCGAACTTTTAGCTCGACAGCGCTCGTCCAAAGCGCAGTTGCTACGCTGATGGGCTCGCGTCCGCTGGTTTGTGACTTCCTGACGCGAACAGGTAAGGGTCGGACTACGTCCAAATTCCCTCTCGGTGTACTGGCGCCTGTGGCTTTGTCACTCCTAACGGATCTGTCTGCGAGAGAACAGGAGAAGCTTCAAGATGCAGTCCGCCTATACCTGCCTCAACAAACCCCAGGGTTGTTTGAGGTTGAAGATTTGGAGAGAGGTGAAGAAATTATGCGCCTGTCTGGAGGTTCGGACGAATCAGGCAGTTGGTTCTTGTGAGCAGTAATTGAGTAAGGCGCAAATTCATATTTTCTCCAAACTGCGCCCGAGTCGGATGTCTCGTATTGCCGTGGCCGATGGCGCAGGTCGGGAGCGTATGGCTGAACGTCTGCCCGCGTGGTGGCCGTCAATGGCTGCATCACACACGGCCCTTGACGGCCAACGTAGGAGCGGCGTGTGAGAGACAGCTGTCTCACCGGATGTGACCCTGAGGAGTGGGCTGACCCCACCGTGGGTGGCCGTGGGACCCTTGGCAGCGAGCGACGATGCGACGTGAGAGGAGCTGAAGTGTCTGAGGCCAGCCCGCGCGGAACCTATCTGGTCATCTCGGAGGCGCTGCGGAAGGGAGTCGAGGAGGGGGAGTTCGTTGATGCCCTCCCGTCGGAAGCTGATCTTGTGCGCTCGCGCGGAGTCTCCCGCAACACGATCCGTCGCGCTCTCAAAGCGCTTGAAGCCGAGGGCGTGCTTGAGTCAGCGCCGGGGGTCGGATGGCGGGTTGCCCGAGGCGGCGACCGCCGTTCCCTTGTGGAGCGGATGACTGATGTGATCGCGGAAGATTCACTGACGGTGGGAGACACATATCCGTCCGAGGCGAAACTCTGCGAGCGCTTCGGCGTCTCCCGCACTGCCGTGCGCCATGCCATTGCCCAGATGGAGGGGACCGGCTTGCTCACCACTGTCCACGGCAAGGGGCGCACAGTACGCGCCCTCCCGACTCCTACCGTCCGGCCGTAGCCTTGGCCGCCATGGGACTGAATGAGTGGGCGTACTCGCTCTCCGAATCGCTGTTGTCCGATCCGCTGCCGCGCCGGTGGGCGCACTCCCTCGGGGTGGCCAAGCGCGCTCGTTCCCTTGGCCCGATCCTGAGCGACGATGCGGAGTTGCTGGAAGCAGCCGCAGTGCTGCACGACATCGGATACTCCCCGAGCATCGCGACCACCGGCTTTCACCCGCTGGACGGGGCCCGGTTCCTCCGCGATCAGGAAGGGGCGGATGAACGGGTGGTCCGCCTCGTGGCCCATCATTCCTGCGCTCTCTTGGAGGCTGAAGAACGAGGGCTCAGGCAGGAGCTGGAGAGCGAGTTCGAGCTAGAGCGTCCCGACCTCGTTGACGCGCTGCTGTTCTGCGACATGACGACCACCCCAGACGGGACGCACACCACGCCGGCCGAACGGCTGGGCGAGATCGTGCAGCGGTACGGGCCCGACACGATCGTCGGTCGCTTCATTCAACGTGCGGCGCCCGAGATCTACGCAGCCGCGGAACGGGTTGAGAACCGTCTGGCCAAGGTGCCCACCGGAGATCAGCCGATGTAGGGCTCATGGCGCGAACCGTCCAGGCCGTGCTCGATGCGCAGCCGCATGGACGGGTGAATGTTCAGGCTGTCGAGGTCCGCTGGATCAATCCAGCGGACCTCTTTGGACTCGCTGCTTGTACGCAGAGATCCGCCGGTCGGGTGGGCGCGGAAGCAGATGGAGAACTGCTGTCGCACCTCCCCGTCATCGTACGCCAGCACATGCTCAGGATTGGTGTAGAGTCCCACGATGCTGTCGATCTCGACAGCGATCCCCGTTTCCTCTTCCACCTCCCGCACGACCGTGTCACCGACGCTCTCGCCGATGTCGTGGCCGCCCCCAGGGAGTGCCCACAGGTCGTTGTCGGTCTTGTGGATGATCAGCAGCCGTCCGGCGTCGTCACAGACGACCGCCGTGACCGAGGGGACTACTGAGTTGGCCTTGGGCGCGTTGGGGTCGCGGAAGTAGTCGATTCGGCTCATGTGTGGAGACCTCCGCAATCGGCAGGTGATGCGATGGGCCTGCCCGCCTCCCAGACCCGTTCGATGCTCTCAGCGTACGCATCGAACAGTTCGCCCCCCGGCACGCGCTGGATGTGCAGGACAGGGGCCATGTACGCCCCGACCCCGTACAGGTGGCCGTTGGCCAGCATCTCGTCATCGGCCCGGTAGATCGAGTTGTAGAGGGTTGTGTCATGGAGCCGGAACTCGACTCCGGGCAGTCCGAAGAGCGAGCCATAGTTGACGAGGGCGTTCCGAATCTTGCTCGCCAGCGCCGGACCGATCCCCTCGTCTGCGCCGCGTACCGCCACGGCGGGACTGTCTGGGGCTCCGAGCATGAAGCGAATGGGGACGCCGGCCGCTGACTTCTCCTTCACCACCCGGTGGAACGCAGGGTCCTCAGTGAGCCAGAAGCCCGAGTACACGAGCACGTCGAAGTGCTCCCGCGCTTGCGCGTAGAGCTGTGGCCACAACCGGTTCGGCACGACAGAACGGTGTGGGTACAGCTTGATCAGCTCAGCGTTCCCAGCCTCCGTGACCTCGGCTGATGTCCGCTCCTCCGACCACAGGTAGGACACCTCGCATTGCAGGAGCGAGGCAGCGGCGTACTGGAAGCGACGGTAGGGCTTGCGCTTCGGATCACCGATCCAGCGCTCAACCGTCTTTGCCGACACCCCCAAGCGTGCGCCCACTTGATCGAGCGTCATGCCGCTCTCGACGATCGCGCCTCGAAGCCTCTCGTTGGCCATGTCGTGCTCTCCCCCGGCTAGGACGACTTGGGACGACTTCACCGTAGCGAAGTCGTCCACAGGTCGCACATGCGCGGAGTCGATCGTCTTCGCTGCTGAGGCCAAGCTGTAGGCACATCGACAGCGCGGGACTCGCAGAGCCAAACAGCCGAAGGGCTTGACGGAGCGAATCTCTCTCTGCATGATGAGGAACACGTAATACATGTTCCTCATCCCGACAGTGCCCGTCTGAACCGGCGGAGCCGAGTGAAACCGCAGCACCCAGCATCAATGCACGACAAAAGGGGCCCCGGACAGATGGGGCCGAGGGCACCCGGGTCCTTTGCATTAACCGGAGGGCACAGACCGAAAGGTCACGTCTCTGCCTAGAACAGGCCATGGCGGCTCTACCTCATACGGGAGCCGCAGTCCTGAAGGAGACACACACGCACGTCTTGCAAGACCGCTTGAACAGTCACTTGCCGCCCGACGGGTGCGGGCCGGGTTCGACTCCGGCCGTACTCGCGGCGCGGTCTTCTCACCCGGGGCGGTCGCCTCTCGCCATAGACCGCGACCGTCCCGGTTCTCCGTCCCTTCGTACAAGGAGATCCGCCATGACTGAGCGCGCCTTCGTTTCCCGTTCCACCGGCCCCGTCGTGCTGGGGCTGAGCCTGCCGGTCGGCGGCATCCGCGTGCAGGTCCTGGACAGCCTCACCGCTGCCCGGGTGCTGCTGCGGACCGCCGACAGTTCCGGCCCGGCCGCCGACGCGGTCGAGGGGGCCCGTATCACCGAGAACGGCCAGACCATCGCGGTCGAGGTCCCCGAGATGGTGGGGGACGTGATGGTGCGGAGCGTCCGGGGCCACCGGATCACGCAGAGCATGGGCACCGTGTACGGGTCGGTCACCGGCATGACGATCGTCAACGGCCGCGTCGTCTCCGGTGGCGGGCTCGGCACGCTGAACACGGTCAGCCCGATCGAAGCCGTGGTCAGCCTGCCGGCCCACTCCTCGCTCGCGGTCGTCTCCACCTCCGCCGACGCCCGCGTGAACGGTGAAGTCGACCGGATGGAGTTCCGCTCCACCTCCGGGGACCTGCAAGCCGACGGCGTCCGGAGCTTGAGCGCGTCCTCCACCTCCGGTGACCTCGTGGTCCGGCGGGTGGCCGGGCAGATGACGGCCCGCTCGGTGTCCGGCGACATCGCCGTCGACCTGTACAGCGGCACGTACGCGGAGCTGAACACCACTTCCGGCGACGTGAACGTGCACGCCACCTCCGCGGCGTCCGGCACCCTCCGGGCCGAAACCGTCTCCGGCGACGTACGGGTGAGCGGCGGCAGCGCCCTGAAGGTGAGCGCGCACAGCGTCAGCGGCGACGTCCGCACCCGCTGACCGCCCCGCTTCCCGCGCCAGCCGCACTGATGATCCCCGCCGGGGTGGCCGCCTCTCGCCACAGACCGAGGCCGCCCCGGCTCTTCGTCCCTTCGTTCAGGAGAGATCCATGCGTACCTACATCGGCCGTCATGAGGCCCGGAACGCCGTCGAGTTCGAGGAACTGGCGCTCGGCTTCGAGGACCTGCCGCACGGCATCGACCGCGACTTGTTCCGCGGCCCGCTCCAGCTGGAGAGCCCGCAGGAGCGGGCCGCCCGCGAAGACGTGGCCCGCGAAGTCCTCGCGGACCTGGCCGCGCAGGGTGAGGCGGGTGACGAAGTCGCCGCCTGGGACGCCCTGTACGCCGACGCGCTCACCCGCACCACGCCGCTGCTGCGGACCGCCGCCCGCGCCGCCCGCACCGCCGGGACGGAGGAAGCGGCATGAGCGCCACCCTCACCGCCCTCGCCGCCGCGGCGCCGCTCGCGGCCGGCTGGGCCCTGCACAGCCTGCGCCTGCACCGCCGGATCGAGGTCGCCCGGCGCGACCCGCTGACCGATCTGGTCACCCGCGACACGTTCACCGAGCGCGCCACCCGAGCCCTGACGGACGGTCGCAGTGCGGTCTACCTGATTGACCTGGACCGGTTCAAGCAGATCAACGACACCCACGGGCACGCGGCCGGGGACGCGGTACTGCGCACCACCGCCCGGCGGCTGAAGACATGGGCCCCGATCAACAACGGCATCGTCGGACGGTTCGGCGGAGACGAGTTCGCCGCCGTGACCCGGGTCCGCAGTCACGCCGAGCTGGTATGGCAGTTGGACGAACTGAACTGGGCACTCACGCAGCCCGTCTACTACGCGGGCAACTCGCTCGCGGTGGGCGCCTCCATCGGCGCGGTGCACTGCAAAACCGGCGGCAACGAGCTGTCCACGCTACTGCGCCGGGCGGATGAGGCGATGTACACCGCGAAGCAGAACGGGGGCGGCCACTTCCTCGCTGACGGGCTCACGCCGGTTCGCCGGACGGTCAACGGCCGCCGCGACGGCCGCCGCGGCACGGCTGCGGGGGTGGGGGCATGACCCGCTCGCGCACTGTCTTGCTCGGTTGGTGGGTGCGGTACGGCGGGTTGCTGATGCTGGTGCTGGTGGCGCTGTCCTGGCTGCCGGCCGTCCCGGTCTGGGTCCGCGTCGCGGTGGCCCTGGCCGCGTTCCTGGTCTGCCTGCACATCGCCCTGCGCCGCCGACCGGTTGACGGCCGGGATGGGGGCGCACGGTGAACCGCACCGCGAAGACGCTCCTCGTCCTGGCCCTGGTGGGTGTGGTCGGGATGGCGTTCCGGGTGTCCTGGAACGCGCTCCGGGATGTGGCCAGCACGGTCGGCGCGGACGCTACGGCGTCCCTGCTGTACCCGTTCGTGGTCGATGGGCTGATGGCCCTGGCGCTGGTGGCGACCCTGGTTCTCACCGGCGAGAAAGACCGGCGGCGCGCGCTCCAGGTGCTCGCCGGATACACCCTCGCGTCGCTGGTCCTCAACTACGTGCACGGCCTGGTGCCGCAGATGCACGGGGGCGGGCAGCGCATGCAGCTCGCCGACTGGGGCCCGGCCAACTGGGCCCTCGTGCTGCTCGCTACGTCGCTGCCGGTCGGGTCGATTTTCTTCGGATCCGACCTGGTCGCCAAGGTGCTGCACCACCGACCGGCCCCGGTCACAGATCAGGAGGAAACGGCAGAGTCCACCGTAAATCGGTTGGGGTCTGACCTGCACCAGTCGACCCCCACAACCCCGACGGCGGTGACCCAACTCCCCGCCGCCGAGTCGGCCGACCCGACGCCGGTAGTCGAGTCGGTCGAATCGGTTGAGTTGGCTCCGGCGCTGGCGGTCGCCGCTGTGGGGCACGCGCCGCGCCGGGCGACCGGGCGGGTCCCTCAGTCGGCCCGCACCCCCCGACCGACCCGCACCCCGGCCGAACTCCTCGCCGAGGCCCGGTCGGTCACCGCCGACTGGTCGGACGGCGAGCTGACGGCCGAAGCGATCCGTAAGGCGGTCCGTACCTCGTCCGCCAACGGCCGCGTCCTGCGGGACGCGCTCAAGGTGGAGCGGGCCGCGCCGGACGCCGGGACTGAAGCGACGGCCGCCTGATGGCCAGCCGCTTCTACGACCCGCACGGCACCCGCTACGGCATCCCCACCTTCCCGTTCCAGCTAGCACCGGACGGGTTGGCGACGCGTCGCCAACTCCGGGCCGAGGGACTGCGGCCGGGCGGGCAGGACATCGCCGCGCAAGTGCTCTGGTCCTCCCGCCGCTACGGCCGCACGGTCCGCGCCGCCTACCTCTACCGCCTCGACCGCGCCAAGCCGGTCCGGCCGATGACCCCGGCCAAGTGGGCGGCACTGGCCAAGGCGAACGGCGCCCAACGCCTCTGCCCCGAGTGCCGGCGCGATGCCGGGTACCGCATCCCGACCTCGCTCGGCAGGTGCACCCCCTGCGCCTACCCCGAAGCCCAGCGCGCCGCCTGACCACGCGCTGCCCGCATCCGCTCTCGAAGGAAGACCGATGGAATCCCTGCCCGCTCCCGCCCGCATCGTCGCCCGGCGCGCGGTGACCGCTGCCGCGTCGCTGCTCGCCGTCGCCCTGCTCGCCGGATGCACCGACTACAAGGCCGGTCCCGCCGGACTGGTGGTCGACAAAGACCGCACGTACCAGCCGTCGACCAAGACCCAGCGCTATGACCTGACCGTCCGCACCAAGGACGGCGGCGTCCACGCGTTCCGCGTCAGCAGCGGCGACTTCGAAGCCTGCCAGCGCGGTTCCGCCTACCCGAGCTGCACCAACCGGAAGAAGCACAGCTGAACCCGCACGACTCTGCTCAGCGGGACCCGGACGGTCGGCCGACCAAAGCGCCGTCCGGGCCCCTTCCAACCCTGTTCGGAAGGAACGTTCAGTGAATCACGAGGACGAGAACGAGCTGTTCAACCGCCTGGAAGCGGACCTGAACACCGACGGCCCCACCGCCGAGGTCGTGGACATCACCACCAAGCGCCCGCCCGCCGCACCCGCCGCCGACGCGGCTGCGGAGGACCCGGACCGGGTGACGATGGTGGACGGACCGGCCCCGGTCGGGCCGGGTTTCCTGGCCAAGGTCCGGGGCGCGAAGCGGCGGGCGATCGTGCCCGCCTGGCTGCGCTCCCGCGCCGAGTTGGCGACGGCCGCGAAGTGGGCGGCCGGGTACTACGGCCACCTCGCCGGGTTTCACGCGCTGCGCTCACCGGTCTACGCGGGCAAGCTCGCGGTGCAGTCGCCACGCGGCACCGCCCGCTTCGTCGGCGGCACCCTGCGGTGGGTCGCCGACCGCGAGGGCGAACCGGTCCGGCTCGCCGCCGTCCGACGCGAGGACGCAGCCGAATACCTCAAACTGTCCCGGCAGCGGGACGGCCGAGTCCGGATGCGCACCCTGGTCGCGGTGCTCGGCAGCCTCATCGGGCTGGGGGCGGCGCTCGCGCTGTACGTACTGGCTCCGGGCTGGCTGCAGGGCATCTCGGTGACCGCACTGCTGATGGCGCTCGGCTACGCCGGCACCACCCCCGACCACCCCGTCGCCACCCGCGCGGTCGAGGTGCCCAAGGTCCAGAAGCTCACCAGCGACATCGTGCTCCGGGCCCTGGGCGCACTGGGCATTCCAGCGATCAGCTCCGCGATGGGCAAGGGCCGGGACGGCTTCACCTTCACCGCCCCCATCACCCGCGACGGCCCCGGCTGGCGCGCGGAAGGCGACCTGCCGTACGGGGTGACGGTCACCGACGTCATCGACAAGCGCGACAAGCTCGCCTCCGGCCTGCGCCGCCCCCTGGGCTGCGTCTGGCCCGAAGCGGTACCCGAGGAACACACCGGCCGCCTGGTGCTGTGGGTCGGCGATCAGGACATGGCCAAAGCCCAGCAGCCCGCCTGGCCGCTGCTCAAGTCCGGCGCGGTGGACCTGTTCAAGCCAGTCGCCTTCGGCACCGACCAACGCGGACGCTGGGTCGAACTGACCTTGATGTACATCGCCGCGGTCATCGGCGCGATCCCCCGCATGGGCAAAACCTTCCTGCTCAGGCTGCTGCTGCTCATCGCCGGACTCGACCCGCGCGCGGAGCTGCACACCTACGACCTCAAGGGCACCGGCGACCTCGACCCGGTCGGCGACCGCCTCGCCCACCGCCACCGCGCCGGGGACGAGGACGAGGACATCGAGTACGCCATCGCCGACCTGCGCGAGCTGCGCAAGGAGCTGCGGCGCCGGGCGAAGATGATCCGCTCGCTGCCGCGCGACTTGTGCCCGGAGTCCAAGGTGACCTCCGACCTGGCGTCCAAGCCGAAGCTGGGGCTGCATCCGATCGTGATCGGGGTGGACGAGTGTCAGGTCTGGTTCGAGCACCCCAAGTACGGCGCGGAGTTCGAGGAGATCTGCACCGACCTGGTCAAGCGCGGTCCGGCCACCGGCATCGTGCTGCTGCTCGCCACCCAGCGGCCGGACGCCAAGGCCCTGCCGACGGGGATCAGCGCCAACGCCTCCGCCCGGTTCTGCCTCAAGGTGATGGGCCAGCTGGAGAACGACATGGTGCTGGGCACCTCCGCGTACAAGCGCGGGGTGCGGGCGACGATGTTCGCCTGGGGCGACAAGGGCGTGCACTACTTCGTCGGCGAAGGCTCCGACGCCCGCATCGTGCGCTCGGTGTTCGCCGACGCCGTCACCGCCGACCGCATCGCGCTGCGCGCCCGCAAGCTCCGCGAAGACGCCGGCACGCTCTCCGGGCACGCGCTCGGCGAGGAGCCGCAGGTGGACGCGTCCGCCTCATTCGACCTGCTCGCCGACATCCTCGCGGTGCTGGCCGCCGAGGAGCCCAAGGTGTGGTCCGAGTCGGTCGTCACGCGACTGGCGGAGCTGCGGCCGGAGGTCTACGGCGGGTGGGACCCGGAGGGACTGGCCGCCGCGTTGAAGCCGCACGGGGTACCCACGGGCCAGGTGTGGGGCAAGACCGAGGACGGCAAGGGAGCCAACCGGCGCGGCGTCGAACGCGCCAAGGTCACCGCCGCCATCGCACAGCGTGACGGAACCCGCGACGCGGGCTGACCCCGGAGCGCCGCTAGACCTAGCAGGCACCCCCGCTAGGTCTAGCGGCACCGCTAGCGCCTCAAACAATCCCTGATCAGGCCGCTAGTACCTAGCGGCCCTCCCCCAGCACGCCCCGAAACGGCCCTGGGAGGCCCGTTTGACCCCCGTACTCCTCGCTAGCGCCCTCATCCTGCTCTTCACCCTCGGTTACGGCGCGCTGTGCGCGTCCAGCCCCTTCGGCAACTGCCGCAAGTGCCGCGGCTTCGGCTACCAGCTCACCACCGACCGGCGCGGACGCCTCAAGCCCGGCAAGACCTGCCGCCGCTGCCACGGCGACCGCAAGCGCATCCGCGTCGGCCGCCACCTGTTCAACCTCGCCGCCCGCATCCACCGCGACGGCACCCACTGACCTCCAAGGAGACACCTCCCATGGCGTTCACCTCGCACGACCCGCACAACGGCCGCGAGCTGGCCCGCGTGCTCTACCTCGGCGCAAGGGCCGTCCGCCGCGACAGCCGCGGCAAGTCCACCCGCGCCATCGAGAACGAGATCCAGCGCATCCGCGAGACGGCCCAGGACCGTGAAGACGCCAACGCCCGCAACCGCCGCTGAAAGGTTCCCTGGTCATGTCCCTCAACGTCCCCCTCGTCCTGCTCTTCGCCCTCGTCCTGGGCTTCCTGCTGCGCTCCAAGTCGCTCGGCTACGGGGCCGCGTTCGTCGCGGTGATGTTCGGGTTCTTCCTCTCCTCGACCGGCGCGGCCGACCCGATGAACGACCTCACCGCCGCCGTGGTCACCGCGATCCGCGACCTGTAGGAGCCCGCCGTGAACGAACTCGACCGAGCGTGGCTCACCGCCGCCGCGCCGAAAGCAGCCCCCGCCCTGGCCACCTCGACCGTGCTGATCCTGGCGCGGATCTGGAGCGCGAACGGGGCCGAACACAGCGTCGGTAACGCCTGGCTGATGGGTGCGCTGGCGGTCGGTGCGGCCCTCGCCGGGATGGCCGCAGCGACCGGCCGGCACGGCGAGGGAGCGCTCGCCGCGACGGCGTTCGCCACCTCCGGCGCCCTCGCCGTCGCCGGGGTCACCGCCTACGCCGACACCCCCGCCCCCGGCCTCCTGCTGTGGGCCGTCGCCACCGTCCTGGCCTACGTCCTGTCCGCCCGCCACTGGCGCACCGAACACCACCACGTCACCGCCCACACCCGGGCCATGGAAGCCCAGCGCGAAGCCCACCGCCACACCGAAACCGTCGAACTCATCCGAGCCCGCACCCAGGTCGAATCCCTCGCCTACGCCGTGCAGCTCTCCGAAGCCCAAGCCCACCGCGCCGGACTCCCCGGGTTCGAACCCACCGCCCTCACCCGCACGGGACTGCCCGAACTCGCCCGCCCCCGAACCAAGTGAAGGAGCTGCGCACCATGTTCGACCCCAACGACCCCGAGGACGTTCGTAAGCCGCAGGACAGCGCGGACAGCGCTGCCGAAGCGGTCCGCACGTTCAACCACGCCACCCTGCCCACCGCACGCTCCCGCTCCGGCAGCCTGCACTACCCCGGACAGGCGTACACCAGCGTCGCCGGATTCAAGCAGATGGCGCAGAGCCTGCCGCAGTCCTTCGAGCAGACCAGCGGCTTCCTCACCCGCCAGCACCTCGACGGCACCCTCACCGCTGATTACGGCCTGGTGGCGGACCACGTGAGCGCGGCCACCACCGCTTTGGCCGAAGCCTCCCGCTGCGCGGACCTGCTCGCCGACGCCCTCAACCGGGCCCACAGCGCGCTGTCGCCCCTCGGCTACAGCGGCGAAACCGAAGCCTGAATACGCCCGGGGCGGTCGCCTCTCGCCAAAGACCGCGACCGCCCCGGTTCTCCGTCCCTTCGCAGAAACAGGAGACCTCCAGCATGACACTTGACCGCGAGACTGGGCCGCTGCCTGCCGTAGAAGCAGGCATCGTCCATCTACGGACCGCGCTGGCGCTGGCAGCAGCGCATGTGCCCGTGCTGCCTTTGCGGGAAGGCAAAGTGCCGTTCGGGAACTGCCGTGCGTGCGCTGGTGGCGCGTGTGGCGGGCGTCCCCACATGAAGACCGCGGGGGACTGCCGGTGCCCCGCGGTGTGCCACGGCTGGGCAGCCGCCACGACGGATGCCGCGCTTATCGCTTCCTCCGCGTGGGCTCGGGCCTGGCAGCAGGCCGGAGCCGTCGCCTACCACCCCGGCGGAGCGGGGCTGACTGTCGTAGATCTGGATAACGCGCAAGCCGTCGCCTGGGCGCGGGAGACCCTGCCGGTCACCAGGACCGTGCGCACGACACGCGGGGAGCACTGGCTCTACCGGGGTGCGGTGCGGTCGGCCAACTCGGTCCGGTCGGGCGTGGACATCAAATCGCGCATGGCCTACGCCCGCTGGCTCGGCCCCGGTATCGGCACCATGGCGGAACTGCCGTCCGCTGTCCGCGCCCTGGTCGAGGGGGAAGAGACCACCCCCGCCCGGGGGAGGGTGGTTTCTTCGGTCCCCGAACGCGCCGTATGGGATGCGGCCGTGGCCACCGGATGCCGCCACACCGAGCGGTACGTGCGCACCGGCCTGGAGCGCGGCGTGGACATGGTGCGAAGCCGCACCGAATCCGGCGCGGGATCGCAGGCGTTCGGAGTGGCCCGTTTCCTGAGCGCTCAGCACGCGCAGTGCCCCGGACCATGCGGCTTGGACGCCATGGGATGGCAGATCATCGCGGCAGCCGTCTCCGTCGGCGTACCTCAGGCGTATGCACAACGAGCCGTCACCAACGGCCTCAGCACCGGTATGGGGAGGACGGCATGAGCCCCCGCCCCACCCCGGAGCTGAAGAGCCCCGCGCCCACCGACCACCGGCCGCGTGCCGCCGTACCGCCCGCAGTCGCGACGGCCGTTGGCGAGCCGAAGGGCGTCGGCCGACAGGCCGTCCTTTCAGTCCGTGGCCTTGTGCTCAACACCGAGCGGGGGACAGCCGCATGAGTACGCCGAACGACGTGGGCGCCGACCTGTGGGCAGGGTTCGCCGCTCTCGACAACGCCACGACCTCCGAACTCGTGTGGGAAGAGCCGATCCCGCTCACCGCGCGCCGCGAACTCCCCGTCTTCCCCACCGAGGTCTTCCCGCCCTGGCTGAGGGAGTTTGTGGAGGCCGTGGCCGAAGAGACACAGACACCGGTGGACATGGCCGGGTCGCTCGCGCTCGCGGTGCTCGCCACCGCCGCCGGAGGCCGCGCGGTCGTGCACATCCGGGGCCGGTGGCGTGAGCCCACGAACCTGTTCGTGGTCGTCGCGCTGCCGCCGGGCAACCGGAAGTCGGCGGTGTTCTCGCTGATGACCAACCCGCTCTACAAGGCGGAAGCACTCCTGGCCACCGAGGCCGCCGGCCGCATCGTGGAAGCCGAACTCACCGCCCGTCTGGCCACCGAGGCCGCCGACCAGGCCGCCACCAAGGCAGCCCGTGCGGAAGCCGACAAGCGCGACGAACTGGTAGCCGAGGCGGTCGGGTTGGCGCAGGCGGCCGAGGCCGTCACGGTGCCCGCACGGCCCCGCCTGCTGGCGGACGACGCGACCCCCGAAGTCATCGCGTCCCTGCTCGCAGAGCAGGGCGGCAAGCTCTCCGTCATGTCCGCGGAGGGCGGCATCTTCGACATCATCGCCGGACGCTACTCCGGCACCCCGAACATGGAGGTCTTCCTCCGGGGCCAGGCAGGCGACCGGCTGCGGGTGGACCGCCGGGGCCGCGAAGAGTTCATCGAAGCCCCCGCGCTGACCATGGGCCTGACCGTGCAGCCCTCGGTGTTGGAGGACATCGGCCGCATCAAAGGCGCGGGAGACCGTGGCCTGCTGGCCCGGTTCTTCTACTCCCTGCCCGTCTCCCTGGTCGGGCACCGCAAGATCCTCCCCGACACGATTCCCGACACGGTCGCTGACACGTACGAGGAGAGCGTCACAGCCCTGACGCTCTCTCTGGCGGGCTGGACCGACCCGGCGGTCCTTCAGCTCTCCCCCGACGCAGGGGCAACCCTGGTCGCCTACGAGGAACGTCAGGAGCCACGGCTGCGCGAGCGCGGCGGGGATCTGGGGCACGTCAGGAATTGGGCCTCCAAGCTGGGCGGCGCCACCTGCCGTCTGGCCGGGCTGCTGCACCTGAGTACGCACCCCGACAACGGCCACACCCAGCCCATCAGCGCGGACACCATGCGGGCCGCGGTGAAGCTCTCCGACTATTTCACCGGCCACGCCCTGACCGTCTTCGAACTGATGGGCGCGGACCACACCGCCAACCGGGCTTGCACCGTCCTGGAGACGCTGCGCGCCAACCAGTGGGCCGAGGTGAGCAAGCGCGACCTGATGGTCAAGCTCTCCCGCTCCGAGTTCCCCACCGTCGCCGACCTCGACCCCGCCCTCGACCTTCTCGAAGATCACGGATACCTGCGGCTCCAACCGGTCCAGCGCACCGCAGGACGTGGCCGGCCACCGTCCCCGCGCTGCCTCATCCACCCGCAACTGAGCGCACCGGCCGTCTGACCCCCGCCACAGAAACCACAGAATCACAGAAATAACCCCGCCATGCCCCTGACCTGCATAAACGGTTGCTGAGAGGGTCCCGGAGCGGCTGCCACAGAAATCCACGAAAGTCCCACAGAAATAAGACGGCCTCGATGGCAGACCTGCTCCGGCCGCGCCCCGCTTATTTCTGTGGGACTTTCCGCGATTTCTGTGGCAGCCGCCCACCAAGCGCCCCGAGCATCGTTTCCGCAGGTCAGGGCACCGGACCCGCCTTTCTGTGTATTTCGTGGTTTCTGTGGCGGACCCGCGCTCTTCCGGTAGTCCCCTGGCACATCTCGTGAGTTGGAGAAGCGAGTCATGAGCGAACACTCCGAAGCCGCAGCGTTCCGCCCGTACGACCCAACCCTGGTCCTGCTCACCGTCGAAGAAGCAGCCCGTCGCCTCCGCATCGGCCGAACGCTCTGCTACAGCCTCGTCAGCTCAGGACAACTCGAGTCCGTCGTGGTCGGCCGTCTCCGCAGGATTCCTCCGGAGGCCGTAATCGAGTACGTCACCCGACTTCGCCAGTCCCATCGCACCCCCATCACGTCCGCTGCCTGAGGAGGCTGTCTGTGACAGAGAAGAAGCGCACTCGTCAGCCGAACGGCGCGTCGTCCATCTACCAGGGCAGCGACGGAAAGTGGCACGGCCGCGTGACCGTCGGTGTCCGACCCGATGGCAAGCCGGACCGCCGGCACATCGAGCGGAAGACCCGCGCCGAAGTCACCGAGGCGGTCCGCGAGCTGGAGCGGCAGCGCAAGGACGGGAAGGTACGGAAGGCGGGGCAGCAGTGGACCGTCAAGACGTGGCTTGAGCACTGGGTGGAGAAGATCGCGAAGAAGTACGTCAGTGAGAACAGCTTCGACGGCTACGAGGTGGATGTCAGAGTCCACCTCGTGCCCGGCCTTGGGGCCCACAAGTTGGAGCGGCTGGAGCCGGAACACCTCGAAGACTTCTACGAGCGGATGCAGAAGAGCGGCAGTGCCGCGGGAACCGCCCACCACGTTCACCGGACCATCCGCGTCGCGTTGAGCGAGGCGGTCCGTCGGGGGCACGTGACCAAGAACGTCGCCGAGATCGCCAAGGCTCCGAGCCTCGATGAGGAGGAGATCGAGCCGTACACCATTGAGGAGATTCAGAGCCTCCTGCTGGAGGCGTCGAAGCTCCGCAACAGCGCTCGCTGGGTCATCGCCCTCGCACTCGGCTTGCGCCAGGGCGAGGCGCTCGGGCTGATGTGGGAAGACGTCTACCTGGATGCCGGGTACGTCCGCATCCGCAAGAACCGTCTGCGTCCGAGGTACGAGCACGGTTGCGGCGACACGTGCGGTCGGAAACCCGGCTACTGCCCGGATCGCAAGCAAATCCGCCGGGAGTTCAAGAAGACCAAATCCCGCGCCGGCCGTCGGACCATCGGTCTCCCGATCCCGCTCATCAAGCTGCTTCGCAAGCACATGGAGGAGCAGGCGCGAGAGAGGAAGGAGGCTGGAGACCTGTGGGAGGACAAGGGGTACGTCTTCGCTCAGCCGACCGGCGGACCGCTCATCCCGAACACGGACTACCACCGCTGGAAGCAGCTTCTGGAGGACGCGGGCGTCCGGGACGGCCGCTTGCACGATGCGCGTCACACCGCCGGGACCGTACTGCTCTTGCTCGGAGTCCCCGATGTGGTGGTGGACGCCATCATGGGATGGGAGCCGGGCGGCTCAGCACGGATGAGGGCCCGGTACATGCACGTCACTGGACCCATGCTGAAGAACGTCGCGCAGCAAGTCGGTGACGCGCTCTGGGGCTCCGCTCCGGAGGCGAGCGAAGAGGTCGGAGACAGCCCGAACGAGGGCCCGTCAGACCACAAGTGAGACGGAAACTGAGACGGAAGATCACGGAGAGCCCACCGCCTCGCGGCGTGTGATGCTCGACTGGTCGGCCTCAGGTCGGACGCGAAGAAGGCCCTGACCAGTCGAAACGGGTCAGGGCCTTCTTCGTATTGCCCGGTGAGAGCAATGGCGGAGGATAGGGGATTCGAACCCCTGAGGAGTTGCCCCCAACACGCTTTCCAAGCGTGCGCCCTAGGCCACTAGGCGAATCCTCCGCCGCAAACAATACAAGACCGGGGGAGTGCTCGCGAACATGGGTGCCGATGTGGGCGATCTTGCGGGGCGGGTGGGGGCGGGATCGGGTCCAGGCGGCCCTCGGGAAGGGGGTGTTGGCCGCCGGCAGGGGGGCGCGGCAGGCCGGAGACGGGCCCGAAAGGGGCCGTGCAGGAGGCTGAGGGGGCCCAGGATGCCGTCCCGGATTTTCCCGGTGGGGGTCTCGGATCCTCGGGACAGTGGGTTTGGGGGCATGCCGGGGTCGGGTCAGGCCGCCGCCGCATCGTCACGACACGATTGGCGGGCGAGGCTTCCCCCGCGGCCGATGCGGCCGATGCAGGGGCGATCCACGGAGCGGCCTGCGGAGTGGTCTGCGGAGTGGTCTGCGGAGTGGTCTGCGGAGCCGTCCGCAGGCCCCATGGCCCGGGCCCGCCCGCCTCCGGCGGCATGCGCGGGGGCGGCTTCAAGCACTGTCCGGGATCCGCTAGGGTGGGGGACAGCCCCTCACGTGGCGCTATCTCACCGAACTCCCCCAGGGCCGGAAGGCAGCAAGGGTAAGTGGGCTCTGGTGGGTGCGTGGGGGGTCTTAGCGTTCCCGGGGTGCTCCGCTTGTCAGTGGGCCCCGATATCGTCGGGGGTGTGTCATCCCTCGCGCTATACCGCCGCTACCGCCCCGAGTCCTTCGCCGAGGTCATCGGGCAGGCGCATGTCACCGACCCGTTGCAGCAGGCGCTGCGTAACAACCGGGTCAATCACGCGTACCTGTTCAGCGGCCCGCGCGGCTGTGGCAAGACGACCAGTGCGCGCATCCTGGCCCGTTGTCTGAACTGTGAGCAGGGGCCGACGCCCACGCCGTGCGGCGAGTGCCAGTCCTGTCAGGACCTGGCGCGCAACGGGCGGGGTTCGATCGACGTCATCGAGATCGACGCGGCTTCGCACGGCGGTGTGGACGACGCCCGTGATCTGCGGGAGAAGGCGTTCTTCGGGCCGGCCTCCAGCCGCTACAAGATCTACATCATCGACGAGGCCCACATGGTCACCTCGGCGGGCTTCAACGCCCTGCTGAAGGTGGTCGAGGAGCCGCCGGAGCACCTCAAGTTCATCTTCGCCACGACCGAGCCCGAGAAGGTCATCGGCACGATCCGGTCGCGCACCCACCACTACCCCTTCCGGCTCGTGCCGCCCGGCACGCTGCGCGACTACCTCGGCGAGGTGTGCGAGCGCGAGGCGATCCCGGTCGAGGAGGGGGTGCTGCCGCTCGTCGTGCGGTCCGGCGCGGGGTCGGTGCGTGACTCGATGTCGGTGCTGGACCAACTCCTCGCGGGCGCCCGCGAGGAGGGTGTGACGTACGTCATGGCGACGGCGCTCCTCGGCTATACGGACGCCGCGCTGCTCGACGACGTCGTGGACGCGTTCGCCTCCGGCGACGGCGCCGCCGCGTTCGAGATCGTCGACCGGGTCATCGAGGGCGGCAACGACCCCCGGCGCTTCGTCGCCGACCTGCTGGAGCGGCTGCGCGACCTCGTCATCCTGGCCGCGGTGCCGGACGCCGGGGACAAGGGCCTCATCGACGCGCCGGCCGATGTCGTGGAGCGCATGCGGGCGCAAGCCTCCGTCTTCGGCGCGGCCGAGCTGAGCCGGGCCGCGGACCTGGTCAACCAGGGCCTCACGGAGATGCGCGGCGCGACCTCGCCGCGGTTGCAGCTGGAGCTGATCTGCGCGCGGGTGCTGCTCCCCGGGGCGTACGACGACGCCCGCTCCATGCAGGCCCGGCTCGACAAGCTCGAACGCGGTGCGATCGCCGGCGGCCTGGTGATGGGCGCGGGGGCGCCGCCGCCCATGGGGTACGTGCCGGACGCGACCGCTCACGCCTCCGCGGCCCGCGCCGCGCTGAGCGGGCAGCCGCCCGCCGCGCCCGCTGTGCCCGCCGCTCTGGCCGCCGCCCCCGCGCAGGCACCCGTGGCACCGCCCCAGCCGCCGGCTGAGAGCCCTGCCGGGCCGGTACAGCCGCCTCAGCCGCCGCCTGCTCCTCCTGCTGCTCCTGCGGCGGAGCCCGCACCCCCCGCCCAGGCCCCAGCCGCGCCCGGTGGGTCGGGGCAGCGGCCCGGAGCTTGGCCTGGGTCTCAGGCCGCGTCCGCCCCCGTAGCCGCCGGGGCGGACACCGCCGCCCCGGCGCGGCAGCCCGGTGGATGGCCCTCGGCTGCCGCTCCCGGGCAGGGGCCGCCCGCTCCTGCGGCCCCCGCTCCGCAGGCCCAGGCACCCGGCCCGGCGCCGGCCGCTTCTACGGGTCCCGCGCCCGTCGCCGGTGCGCCGGGCGCCATGCAGGTGCGGCAGATGTGGCCGGACATTCTGGAGGCGGTCAAGAACCGTCGCCGCTTCACCTGGATTCTGCTGAGCCAGAACGCCCAGGTCGCGGGCTTCGACGGCACCACGCTCCAGGTCGGCTTCTCCAATGCGGGCGCGCGCGACAGTTTCGGCGCCAGCGGCAGTGAGGACGTGCTGCGGCAGGCGCTCAGCGACGCGCTGGGCGTGCAGTGGCGGGTCGAGACGCTCGTGGACCCGTCGGGCGGTACGAATCCGCCGGGCGGCTCCGGCCCCGGCTTCGGCGGCCCCGGAGGTCCTGGCGGGGCAGGTGGGGCAGGCGGCTCGGGCTTCGGCGGTTCAGGAGCAGGGCAGGGCTCCGGCTTCGGCGGGGGCGCCCCGGCCGAAGCCGGCCCGCAGCCTCCGCCGGCCTCCGCCGGCCCCCCGACCGGCCTTGAGCAGTCGGCCGCCCAGGGCGCGCGGCAGGCGATGCCGTCCACCGCCTCGGCGCCGTCCTCCGGGCAGCAACAGAATCACCAGCAGAACCAGGGCCAGGGCCAGGGCCAGGGCCAGAATCAAGGCCAAGGCCAGGGTCAGAGCCAATACCAGCAGCAGAACCAGGGCCAGCAGCAGAATCCCGGGCGGAACCACTCCTACCGCGAGCCCGAGCCGCCGCCCTTCGCCATCGAGGACGACATGCCGGCCGAGGACGACGCCGACCTGGACGAGACCGCGCTCAGCGGCTACGACCTGATCATCCGCGAGCTGGGCGCGACCGTCGTCGAAGAGTTCAACCACGAGTAGCGCGAGCGATACGAAGCGGCACCGAGTGCCGCCAAGCGATACGCGCCACCAAGCGATACGCGCAGCGCGAGCAGCAGCCCCCGCGAGCGGCCCGATCCAGCCGTCTCCGTCCCACGCGCCCCCGCTGTCCCCACCTCGGCCTCACCCTGTCGCCGACCCCGGCCCCACCCCCGGCCCCACCCCCGGCCCCACCCCCTTCCCCACCAGGTGGCGACCCCGTACATCCGTACTCCTTCCTACGGCGTAGGGCGCTGCGCCGTACGAGCACGTAGGCTCGGGCTACCAACAATCGTCGTCGATTTGCCAGGAGTGAAGCCGTGATTCCCGGTGGTGGCCAGCCCGACATGCAGCAGCTGCTTCAGCAGGCCCAGAAGATGCAGCAGGACCTCGCAGTCGCTCAGCAGCAGCTTGCCGAGACCTCGGTCGAGGGCACGGCGGGCGGCGGTCTGGTCAAGGCCACGGTCACCGGCGCCGGTGAGCTGACGGGCCTGGACATCGACCCGAAGGCGGTGGACCCAGAAGACACCGAGACGCTCGCCGACCTGATCCTGGCCGCCGTCCGTGACGCCAACCACTCCGCCGACGAACTCCAAAAGCAGAAGCTCGGGCCGCTCGCGTCCGGCGGGCTCGGCGGTATGCCAGGGCTGTCCCTCTAGCCCTTCTTGTCCCTTCTCGCCATAGCGCCCTCACCGGCAGAAGGATCAACTAGCGTACGCAAGAGGTGCGAAGCCGGAAACGCACCGAGCAAGCGCGGTAGCCACCGCAAGCAAGCGGAACAAATAGACAAATAGACAAGCAGAAGGGAACGGCGCTCCGTGTACGAAGGCGTAGTTCAGGACCTCATCGACGAACTGGGCAGGCTGCCCGGCGTCGGTCCCAAGAGCGCGCAGCGGATCGCCTTCCACATCCTGCAGGCCGAGCCGACCGATGTCCGTCGTCTCGCGCACGCGCTGACCGAGGTGAAGGCCCGAGTCCGGTTCTGCTCGGTGTGCGGCAATGTCGCGCAGGAGGAGCAGTGCCGGGTCTGTGCCGATCCGCGCCGCGACCGCACGGTGATCTGTGTGGTCGAGGAGCCGAAGGACGTCGTCGCGGTCGAGCGGACCCGAGAGTTCCGGGGCCGCTACCACGTGCTCGGCGGGGCGATCAGCCCCATCGAGGGCGTCGGCCCGGACGATCTGCGGATCAGAGAACTGCTGGCCAGGCTCGCGGACGGTGTCGTCACCGAGCTGATTCTCGCAACTGACCCCAACCTCGAAGGGGAGGCCACGGCCACGTACCTCGCGCGCATGATCAAGCCCATGGGCCTGAGAGTGACGCGACTGGCCAGCGGCCTGCCCGTCGGGGGCGACCTGGAGTACGCCGACGAGGTCACGCTTGGGCGTGCCTTCGAAGGGAGGAGGCTTCTCGATGTCTGACGCCAAGCTGCCTGACGCCAAGCGGTCCGGGACGACGCCGTCCGGGACCACGTCATCCGGGACGAAGTCGTCCGGGACCGCACCGTCCGGTACCGAACCGTCCGGGGCGAGCGTGCCCGAGACGAAGTCGTCCGGGGCCAAGCTGCCCGACACCTTGCAGGATCCGGACGATTTCGCGGTCCAGATCTCCGACCAGATCGAGAGCTTCCTCGTCGCCGTCACGGAAGTGGCGAAGGGCGATGAGCCCGGCAGCGCGGTTCCCTTCCTGCTGCTGGAGGTCTCGCAGCTGCTCCTCGCCGGCGGCCGGCTGGGCGCGCACGAGGACTTCCTCCCGGAGGAGCGCTACGAGACGGACACCGGCCCGGAGCCGGACGTCGACGAGCTGCGCGAGCGGTTCGCGGAGCTGCTGGAGCCCGCCGACGTCTACTCCGAGCTGTTCGACCCGTACGAGCCGCGCAGCGCGCCCGTCGCCTGCCGCATCTCGGACGACCTCGCCGACATCATGACCGACCTGCGCCACGGGATGGCCCACTACCGGGCCGGCCGCGTCAGCGAGGCGCTGTGGTGGTGGCAGTTCTCCTACTTCTCCAACTGGGGCCCGAGCGCTTCCGCCGCGCTCCGCGCTCTGCAGTCGCTGCTCGCCCATATCCGCAACGAGACGCCGCTCGGCGAGCTCGACGGCCTCGACACGGACGCCGCCGCCAACGGCGACGAAGAGGACCTGGCCGAGGCGGCGGGCAAGGTGATGGCCGAGGAGATCGGCATCCCGCTGGGGTTGCGCACCCCGGCCAACTGATCTTCGTCCGGTGGGGCCGCCCCGCGTCCCACCGGACCCTCCACCGCACCCCTCACCTCTGTGACCTGGCTTACGTTCCGTGTGCGCTGCCCGGAAGGGGGCAGGGTACGCCGCTGAGCAGGTACGTCCGGTGAAGATCACCTAGTGGGCCAGATGTCTCACGATGCGGTATTGGCCGGACCTATTCCGCCTGCTCGTTAGACTGAGACGACCGCAGGATCCTTGTCGGGGTTCCCGGAAGACAGAGTTGCGAGGAGCGCACGTGGGCCTTGTCGTGCAGAAGTACGGCGGCTCCTCCGTTGCGGATGCCGAAGGCATCAAGCGCGTCGCCAAGCGAATCGTCGAAGCCAAGAAGAACGGCCACCAAGTGGTCGTCGTGGTTTCGGCGATGGGCGACACGACGGACGAGTTGATCGATCTCGCTGAGCAGGTATCTCCGATCCCCGCCGGGCGCGAGTTCGACATGTTGCTGACCGCCGGAGAGCGGATCTCCATGGCGCTATTGGCGATGGCGATCAAAAACCTCGGGCACGAGGCGCTGTCGTTCACCGGCAGCCAGGCAGGTGTCATCACCGACTCGGTCCACAACAAAGCGCGGATCATCGACGTCACGCCGGGCCGCATCCGTGATGCGCTCGACCAGGGCGCGGTGGCGATCGTGGCCGGATTCCAGGGTGTCTCGCAGGCGAAGAAGGACATCACCACGCTCGGCCGGGGCGGCTCCGACACCACCGCGGTGGCGTTGGCGGCGGCTCTGAACGCCGAGGCGTGCGAGATCTACACCGACGTGGACGGCGTTTACACCGCCGACCCGCGGGTGGTGAAGAAGGCTCGCAAGATCGACGAGATCGCGTTCGAGGACATGCTCGAACTCGCGGCGAGCGGCTCGAAGGTGCTGCTGCACCGCTGCGTCGAGTACGCCCGTCGTTACAACATGCCCATCCACGTCCGGTCGTCGTTCTCCGGCCACGTGGGCACCTGGGTGCGCAACCAGCCCGAAGGAGCAGGTATGGAGCAGGCGATCATCTCCGGTGTCGCTCACGACACGTCCGAGGCCAAGGTCACGGTCGTGGGAGTGCCCGACAAGCCGGGGGAGGCCGCAGCCATCTTCCGGGCGATCTCGGACGCCGAGGTCAACATCGACATGGTGGTGCAGAACGTCTCCGCCGCCTCCACCGGGCTGACCGACATCTCCTTCACCCTCCCCAAGAGCGAGGGCCGCAAGGCGACGGACGCCCTGGAGCGCGTCAAGCCGGTCATCGGCTTCGAGTCGCTGCGCTACGACGACCAGATCGCCAAGATCTCGCTGGTCGGCGCGGGCATGAAGACGAACCCGGGCGTCACCGCCACCTTCTTCGAAGCGCTGGCCGACGCGGGGGTCAACATCGAGCTCATCTCGACCTCCGAGATCCGCATCTCGGTCGTGACGCGCGAAGATGTGGTCAAGGACGCGGTCCGAGCGGTGCACACCGCCTTCGGACTGGACAGCGAGAACGACGAAGCCGTCGTATACGGAGGCACTGGCCGATGACCGGCAGCGATACCCGCAAGCCCACCCTGGCTGTCGTCGGCGCGACCGGTGCCGTCGGCACCGTGATGCTTGGCATCCTGACGGAGCGCGCGAACGTCTGGGGCGAGATCCGACTCATCGCCTCCGCCCGCTCGGCCGGCAAGAAGCTGTCCGTGCGCGGCGAAGAGGTCGAGGTCATCGAGCTCAGCGAAGAGGCCTTCGAAGGCGTCGACGTCGCGATGTTCGACGTGCCGGACGAGGTCTCGGCGAAGTGGGCGCCGATCGCCGCCGCCAAGGGCGCGGTCGCCGTGGACAACTCCGGCGCCTTCCGGATGGACCCGGAAGTCCCGCTGGTGGTCCCCGAGGTCAACTCGCACGCGGCTCGGGTCCGGCCGCGCGGCATCATCTCCAACCCGAACTGCACGACGCTCTCGATGATCGTCGCGATGGGCGCGCTGCACGCCGAGTTCGGCCTCTCCGAGCTCATCGTCTCCTCGTACCAGGCCGTCTCCGGCTCGGGCAAGGAAGGCATCGACGCCCTGCGCGACCAGCTCACCAAGGTCGCCGGCACGGATCTGGGCACCCACCCGGGCGACGTGCGCCGGGCGATCGGCGACACCGGCCCGTACCTGGCGCCCATCGCGCTGAACGTGGTGCCGTTCGCCGGCTCGCTCCAGGAGGGCGGCTGGACCTCGGAAGAGCTCAAGGTCCGCAACGAGTCCCGCAAGATCCTGGGCCTGCCGAACCTCCGGGTCACCGCGACCTGCGTACGCGTCCCGGTGATCACCACGCACTCGCTGACCGTGCACGCGCGCTTCGAGAACGAGGTGACCGTCGCCAAGGCGCACGAGATCCTCAGCAGCGCGCCGGGCGTGGTGCTGTGCGACAACCCGGCCGAGGGCGAGTTCCCGACCCCCGCCGACGTCGTCGGCACCGACCCGACCTGGGTCGGCCGGGTGCGCCGCTCGATGGACGACCCGTGCGCGCTCGAACTCTTCGTGTGCGGCGACAACCTCCGTAAGGGCGCGGCGCTCAACACCGCGCAGATCGCGGAAGTCGTCGCGGCGGAGCTGGCCGGGGTCTGATCGGGTGGCGACCGCCCGGTCGAGTCCCCGATTTTCGTGGAGTTTGTAAAGAAAATGTGATGAAGTGGTTGGTCCAGGCCACTTGAACTGGGTCAACGATCTGTTCGAAGATTCGCTCCCCGTCCTCTGCAACCGGCAGTGGGGCGGGGGGCGTCTTTGCTGCCGTCCCCTCAAGGGCACTGTAAGTACTGGGGCATTGGGGAAGAGCAGGTACGCATGGTGGCATCCAGCGCATACGACGCATCGGGAAACGCGATGCCTTGCGCGTACAACCCTGACGGGGGGAAACGTGTCAAACATGCGTGGCAGAGGCAGTGGCAGAATTCGGCATCGCGGCGGCGCCAGGGCTGCAAGGGCTCTCGGGTCAGGGCGGCACGACAGTGCGCCCGCGTCGCTCCCGCACGTCCGGTGGCATGCCGGTGATCGCGCCCTGGACCGGCGCGCGTCCCGCTCAGGTTCCCTCCCAGCCCGGGGACACTGAAGAGGCAATGACAGCGGGCACCACAGTCGATCACCTCACCGAGACCTACCGCGCTCACTACCGTTCACTGCTCGGTCTCGCCGCCCTGCTCCTCGACGACACCGCCTCGTGCGAAGACGTCGTCCAAGAGGCCTTCATACGCGTGCACTCCGCCCGTAACCGGGTCCGCGACCGTGAGAAGACCCTTGCCTACCTGCGGCAGACCGTCGTCAACCTGTCCCGCTCCGCGCTGCGCCGTCGCATCCTCGGGCTGAAGCTGCTCTCCAAGCCGATGCCCGACATGGCGAGTGCCGAGGAGGGGGCGTACGACCTGTTGGAGCGCGACCAATTGATCAAGGCGATGCGCGGTCTGCAGCGTCGGCAGCGCGAAGTCCTCGTGCTGCGCTATTTCGCCGACATGACCGAGGCCCAGGTGGCCACGACGCTCGGGATATCCCTGGGGTCGGTCAAGGCGTACGGGTCGCGCGGCATCGCGGCGCTCCGCATCGCCATGGAGGCCCCGGTATGAGTCCCGGCAAGAGCGGCAGGCAGCGCGAGCCGCGGCCCGAGGGCGAGCGGTTTCCCGAGGGCGAGCGGCGTCCCGAGGGGGAACCGAGCGCGGCGGACGTGGCGAGTGAGCGGGACGGGTTGAACGTGCCGGACGAGGCGGACGAAGCGCGGGCGGCGACCGAGCCTCCCCCTGCCGGAGGCGAGCCCTCTGTCGGCGGCGGGCCTTCCGGCCTGGATCACGTTGACGAGGACGGCCTGCGACGGCTCTTCCAGGGCGTCGTACAGGACATCGAACCCTCCCCCGACACCCTGGAGCACCTGCGGCGCGCCGTCCCGGCCCGCCGGACGCGCCGACGGCACGCGTTGGTCGGCGCGGCGGCGGCGGCGCTGCTCGCCGGTACGGCCGTGCCCGCCCTGGTGCATGTGGCGAACACCGGCGAGGGCCCGAACGATCACCCCGCCAACGCGGCCAGCAGCCGGCGGACCCACGGTGCCGCCGAGGGGCCCGGCGAGAGCGGCGCGGGCAAGGACGGCAAGAAGCCGTCCGACAAGGAGACCAAAGGCAGCAAGAAGGACGAGCGCAAGAAGGACAAGGGCGAGAAGCACGGCCCCGGCCGCGCGACCGGCGGCACCGGCAGCACCGATCCGTCCAGCACGATGGCGGCCACCTCGCCGAGCTGTTCACGCGACCAGCTCGGCAACGGCAGCGGCTCGGCGGCCCCGGCGGACGCCGAGGGCCGGGTCTACGGCACCTTCCGTGTCGTCAACACCTCCGGTGACAACTGCACGGTCGACGGCGCGGGCGCTGTCGGCGTCAGCACGATGGGCAGCGCCGAGGCATCCCGTATCCAGGTCGTCGACCACACGGCGGGCGACGCGGCGACCGGACTGCCCGACACGGCGCCGGGCCAGGTGATCCTCCAGCCCGGCCAGGCGTACGAGGTGAAGTTCGCCTGGATCCCGGCGGACGGCGGCGGCGCCAGCGGCTGCGACAGCCCCGGCCCGACGCCCACCCCGGGCGCTTCGGAGGGCACCACCGACGGTACGGCCTCGGAGCCGGCCGGCGACGGCGGAACCGGCGACGGCGGCGAGACGGGCGGCGGACAGCCGCCGGCCACCGTTGTGCTCAGCCATACGCCGGAGGTGGGGCAGCCCTCGGCGGCGGACGCCACCATCCCGGACGCCTGCGCGGGGACGATCTACCGCACGGGAGTGCTGGCGGCGCCGTGAGGGGTCGAGCCGGCCGCGGGGCGGGCCGCGGGGGCGGCCACAGCTTCGGCCGGGGCGCTCGCGGCGCTTGACGCGGTCTTCAAGGATGCGGCGTTCAAAGGGTGGGGCGGCTCCGTCGGGGCGGAGCCGCCCCCGTACCGTTGGGGTGTGTACCGGTTTCTGCTGACCCCGCGTTGGTGGGGAATCAACGTCTTCGTCGTGCTGGCGATCCCGTTCTGCCTGTTCATGGGCAGCTGGCAGCTCAGCCGCTTCGAGGCGCGGGTCGAGTCCCACAAGGCGGCCGAGGACCGTCCCGACCCGGCGAAGGCGCGGGCCGAGCCGCTGCGGGACCTGCTGCCGGTCACCCAGGACACCTCGGGACGCACCGCCTCCGCCACCGGCCGCTACGACGCCCGGCACCAACTGCTCGTCCCGGACCGGCAGCTCGACGAGAAGCGCGGCTACTACGTGCTCACCCTGCTCCGGATCGACGGCGCCGAGGCGCTGCCGGTGGTACGCGGCTGGCTGCCCGGCGACGCCAACCGCGCGAAGGCTCCCGCACCGCCCTCCGGCCGGGTGAGCGTGAGCGGCGCCCTGCAGGCCACCGAGAGCCAGAACACCGACGGGGTGCAGCCGAGCGCCGGCCTGCCGAGCGGGCAGCTCGGCATGATCAACGCGGCGTCGCTGGTCAACCTGGTGCCGTACCAGGTGTCCGACGCGTGGATCACGCTCCACAGGACCACCGACGGGATGCACCCGGTCCCGCCCGCCGCCGCACCCGGCAGCGGGCTGGACCTCAAGGCGTTCCAGAACCTCGGCTACACCGGTGAGTGGTTCGTCTTCGCGGGCTTCGTCGTCTTCATGTGGTTCCGCCTCATCCGCCGCGAGACGGAAGCCGCGCGCGACCTCGCGCTGGGCCTCGTCCCGGATGACCCGGCGGCCCCCACCGCGCCCACTGCCGCCCCCGCACCCGCTACGCCCCCCTCCCAGCGCTCCGCCGACTCGGCTGTCGGCCCGGCTATCGGCGCGGCTACTGGACCGGCTGGTGACTCGCCCGCTGACTCGGCTGACCCGGCTGACTCGGTACATGCCGCTGCGCGAAATCCAGCTCCAAACGGAGCTGCTTGATCCGCTCCTCGACCACGAGTGAGCCATGCCCCGCGTCGTACCGGTACACCTCGTGCGGCGCCCCGCGAGCGGCCAGCCGGTCCACGTAGTTCTCGACCTGCTGGATCGGGCAGCGCGGGTCGTTGACGCCCGCCGAGATGTAGACCGGCGCGCGGACGGCGTCCACGTACGTCAGCGGGGAGGACGCCGCGAAGCGCTCCGGGACTTCCTCCGGGGCGCCGCCCAGCAGCGTGCGGTCCATCGCCTTCAGCGCCTCCATCTCGTCGTGGTACGCCGTGACGTAGTCGGCGACCGGCACGGCCGCGAGGCCCACCGCCCACGCTTCCGGCTGAACGCCCAGCCCCAGCAGCGTCAGATAGCCGCCCCAGGAGCCGCCGGCCAGCACCAGCCGCTCGGGGTCGGCCAGCCCGCTGGAGACCGCCCACTCACGGACGGCCGCGATGTCCTCCAGCTCGATCAGCCCGATCCGGTGCTTGAGCGCGTCCGTCCACTCCCGGCCGTACCCGGTCGAGCCCCGGTAGTTGACCCGGACGACCGCGAAGCCGTGGTCCACCCAAGCGGCCGTCGCCGAGGTGAAGCCGTCGCTGTCGTGCCAGGTGGGGCCGCCGTGGATGTCGAAGACGGTCGGGAACGGCCCCTCGCCCGCGGGCTTCTGCACCAGGGCGTGCACCGTGCCGCCCGGTCCCTCGACCCAGGCGTCGGAGACCGGCACGGACGGCGGTGCCTTGAAGCCGGGCGGGTCCAGCACGACGCGGCCGGTGGTGGAGCGGACCTCCGGCGGGTGCGCGGCCGACGACCACAGGAACTCGACGCTGCCGTCGGGCCGCGCCGTGGCTCCTGAAACGGTCCCGGACGGCGTATCGACCTTCACCAGCGAGGCGTCCGCCAACTCGTAGCGCCACAGCTCGCTGCGTGCCTGGAAGTCGTGCTCGATGAGCAGCGCGGTGCCGTCCGGATACCACTGGGCGCCGACGTCTCCCGGCAGTTCGATGGCGAGCGCGCTCTCCTCGCCGGTCTCCGGATTCCAGATCATCGGCTCCCAGCGCCCGCGCCGCTGGTGCCCGATGAGCAGCCGGGCGTCGCCGGCCACCGGAGCGAACCCCATGATCGTCAGGCCGAGCTCCTCGGTCCCGCCCTTGGTGTCGTCCATCTCCGCGACCAGCGAACCGTCCAGCCGCACGACGCGCAGCGCCGAGTGCATCGCGTCGCCGTGCTCGGTGTGCTCGAAGGCGATCAGGGCGGAGTCGTGCGACAGATCGCCGACCCCGGCGGACTCCCGGTGCCGGTAGATCTCGACGGGCGCCGCGTCCGCCGCCCCGGCCCGTACGACGTGGATCGTGGAGCCGTCGTCGTCCGTGGACCGCCCGATGACCACCGTGCCGTCCCGGCCCAGCGCCAGCCCGGCCGGATACGAGGCGGCCAGCCCGGCGAGAGCCGGCTTGTCGGCGCCCCCGCCGAATGGCTGCCGCATCCAGACCCCGAACTCGTCCCCATCGGTGTCGGAGAACCACCAGAGCGACTCGCCGTCCGGCGTCAGCACCCCGTCCGTCGTACCGTGCGGCCGGTCCGTGGCCTGCCGCTGCGCGCCGGTCGCCCGGTCCCACGCGTACAGCTCGAAGGTCCCCGTCGCATTCGATACGAACAACGACCGGTCCGGCGCGTCCTGGGCCCACTCGGGCAGCCCCACCCGCGGAGCTCTGAACCGCTTTTCCCAGTCGGGCATGGAGGCAGTGGGTGCGGTGAGTGCGGTGAGTGCGGTGGGTGCGGTGGAGGCAGCGGATGCAGTGGTCTCGTCAGTCATGGCCCCATTCTGCGCCGACCGGTCCCGAACGCGCCGCCGGCCCCGTGAGCCTGTGGATAACCTCCCGCGAGCCTTGGATCGACGAAACCCCGGCGCCTACCCGGACTTGAACACTTCGGCCCGCTCCAACACCGCCACGCGGAGCGATCCCCGCAAGGTAAGGTCGGCCAGGGATTTCGCACACGCAGAACGCGATGGACACCGCGGAGGTCGGACCGTGACGGCAGCAGCAAGGCCTCCGGCCTCCAGGCCCGGACCGCCGCGTCCGGCACAGCACTGGTTCCAGGAGCGGCCTTCCCCGTACACGTGGGAGCAGGACGCTCTCGACCATGTACAGCGCCTCATGCCGGCCGCCGAGCCCTACCGCGCCTGGGCCACCTTCTCCTTCACCGCCCAGTCCGGCCGCATCAACGAGTGCGACCTGCTCATCGCGGTGCCTGCGGGCCTCTATCTCGTCGAAATCAAGAGCCACCCCGGCAGGCTCAAGAACACCGGCTCCACCTGGAACTTCCGCGGCCCCGACCGCACACGGACGATCAACAACCCGCTGCACCTGAACGACATGAAGTCGAAGGAGCTCAAGAGCCAGCTGCAGTGGGCCGCCCGCAAGCTCGGCATGAACGACCGGTCACTGCCCCGCGTGGAGCCGGCCGTCTTCCTCTCCGCCACCGATCTCGAAAGTCACCTCGACGAGATCCAGCGCATCAAGGTCTACGGCCGCGACGACGGCGCGAGCGGACTCAAGCGCATCTGGCAGGACTTCCTCGGTCTGCCGCCGGAGCGGCCCGAGCGACGCATCAAGCCCGAGTTCTCCCAGCACGCCCTGCCGCAGCTGCTCAAGACGATCGGCATCCGGCAGTCCACCGCACACCTGCGCTTCGGCGACGCGTGGAAGCTGCAGCCGCATCCGCTCGACGCCGGTACGTCCTGGGAGGACCGGCTCGCCACCCGCGACGACGGACTGGTCCAGGGCGAGGGCCGCGTCCGTATCTACCTGGTCAGCCAGCAGGCCGCCGACGCCGCGAAGAGGTCCACCGACCGGGCGGCCCGCCGCGAGTACCAGGTCCTGCAGGGCATCAATCACCGCGGCATCGCGGCCGCCGTCGAGATCCGCGAGCACCAGGGCGGACCGGCGATCCTCTTCCACCACCGCCACACCGACCTGCGCCTGGACCAGTACCTGGACGCATACGGCGGCCGGCTCACCCCGGAAATGCGCCTCGACCTCGTACGGCAGCTCGCCGAAGCGGTCCGCTACGCCCACAACCGCTCGCTCTACCACCGCGCCCTGGCCGCCCGTTCCATCTACGTCTCGTTCCACCGGGACGGCTCCCGCCCCGAGCTGCGGATCACCGACTGGCAGACCGCGGCCCGCGATTTCGACACCAACGCGACGGTCCTGCGCTCCATCGGCGGCTCCTCCCTCGACGGGTCCCTGATCGAGGACGCCGCCCAGAACTATCTCGCTCCCGAGACCGACCAGCCCTTCGCGGACCCCGCGGACCTGGACGTTTTCGGGCTCGGAGCGGTCTCGTACCTGATCCTCACCGGGCAGCCGCCCGCCCCGCAGCGCAGCGGGCTGCTGGAGCGGCTGCGTACCGACTCGGGGCTGCGCCTGTTCGCCGTGGCCGACGGATTCTCCGACGCCATGGACCGGCTGGTCTTCGAGTCCACCCGGTCCGACGTCAGCGACCGGCTCGGCTCCGCGGACCGCTTCATCGACCTCCTCGACGAGGCCGAGCAGGCCGGCATCGTCCCGGAGACCGCCTCGGTCGCGGGCGTCGATCCGCTCGTCGCGCTGCCCGGCCAGTCACTCGACGCCGAGTGGTCCGTACGCCGCGTCCTGGGCACCGGCGCGACCGCCCGAGCCGTGCTCGTCGAGCGCGGCATCGAGGACGAGGACGGCGAGACCCTCGTCCAGGAGCACGTCTTCAAGGTCGCGCTCGACGAGGAGAAGGCCGAGCGACTGCGCGCCGAGGCCCGCGCTCTGCAACAGGTCGGCGGCGGTGTGGTGGTCCAGCTGCGCGGCGAGGGGCTGCGTGAACTGGGCGGGCGTACCGTCCTGGAGCTGGAGTACGCGGGCGAGCAGTCCCTCGGCGCCAGACTGCGCGGAGCGGGCAAGCTCTCGCACCATGAGCTGGAGCGTTTCGGCGGCGACCTGTTCACCGCGCTCGACCAGCTCGCGGCCAAGGGCGTACGCCACCGTGACCTGAAGCCGGACAACTTCGGTCTCTACCGGCGCAAGGACCGCACCTGGCAGCTGATGCTGTTCGACTTCTCCCTCGCCGACGCCTCGGACCGCGACATCAAGGCCGGCACCCGCGGCTACCTCGACCCCTTCCTCGGGTCCGTCCGCCGTGCGCACTACGACGACCAGGCCGAGCGGTACGCCGCCGCAGTCACCCTGCACGAGATGGCAGGCGGCGAGCGGCCCGTCTGGGGCGACGGCCGGACCGATCCGCTCACCGTCGAGGACGCCGAACTCGACGTCGCCACCGAGCTGTTCGAGCCCGCCCTCCGTGACGGGCTCACCGCCTTCTTCAGGCGTGCCCTGCACCGCGACACCGAGCATCGCTTCGACACCCTGCGCCAGATGCAGGACGCCTGGCGCGAGGTGTTCCGGTCCGCCGACTCCGAGAAGCCCACGACCACTCCGGCCACGGTCGGCGCGGCGGACGGCACCGCGGAAGAGGTACGGGACGCGCACGCCGCGGCGGCCGGCATGGAGACTCTGCTGGAAGCGGCCGGGCTGTCCTGGCGTGCTGTCTCGGTGGCCAATGGACTCGGCGCGACCACGGTCGGCGAGCTGCTCGATGTCCAGCCGTACGCGATCTCCAAGGCGAGGGGTGCGGGCGCGCTCGTACGCAGGGAGCTCAACCGGCGCCGCAAGCAGTGGGCCGCCGCACTGCGTGGGAATGCGGTCGGCGAGCCTCCGGCGCCGCAGCCCGCCGCCGCGCCCGCCGGACCGGACGCCGCCGAAGCCCGTACCCTGGCTGTCCTGTCGATAGACGAGATGGCGGCCCGGCTGACGCCGGTACAGGGGCGGAAGGGCTCCTATCGCTCCGACGCGGTCCGGTTGACCCTCGGCCTGCCCCCTGCGGACGGCGGCCTCTCGCCGCTCGGTTCGTGGCCGGTCCAGGCCCGTATCGCCGAGCGGCTCGGCATCAAGCAGACCTCCGTATCGAGTCACCACCGCAGCGAGACCAAGAAGTGGTGCGGCTTCGTCTGGCTCGCTCCGGTCCGGAAGGAGATCGTCGAGATCGTCGAGTCGACCGGCCGGGTGATGACCGCGCGGGAGCTCGCGGCCGAGCTGCGCGTACGCCACGGCGCGGGCAACGACACCCCTGAACGAACCCGCGCCAAGGCGCTCGCCGTCGTGCGGGCGGCGGTCGACGCGGAAGCATGGGGCGGCGATGTCGAGGCGGCGGGCGAACCGCGCCTGGCGGTACACCGCAGAGGTGACACGGTCCTGATCGCGGCGGAACCCCGTCTCGACACAGGCGACCCCAGCCCGAGCGTACTGGCGGGCTACGCCGCGGCACTCGGCGAGAGCGCCGAACGGCTGGCCCACAGGGAGCCGCTGCCGGGAAGGGCCGCGGTCGTCCGGGACCTGCGCGCGCTACCGATCCCGGAAGGGATGGTCCCACTCGCGGACACCCGCCTCGTCGCCCTGGGCGCAGCGGTCGCGCCCACGGCCGAGGTCACACCGCGGCTGGAGCTGTACCCGCGCGACCTGACGCTGGACCGGGCGCTGCGCATCTCACAAGTGGGCGCGGGGGTCCGCCGTGAGTACGGAATCGGCACCGAGGAACTGATCACGCGGCTGCGCGCCCGTTTCCCCGACCTCGACCTGCTCGCGGACGGTGCTCCCGAGCCGACCTACGTCGAGATGGAGGAGGCCCTCATCGAGGCGCGCTTCTCCCTCACCTACGACACCAAGCGGGAGCGGTTCTACCCGCCCGCCCTGGAAACGGCCGACACCGGAACCTCGACGGGCACGAGAACCAGTCCGCTCCCTCCCGCCGCACTGCCGGCCGCCGGCCGGGACCCGCACTCCGTCATCAAGGCCAAGCTCACCGCTGCCGCCCAGCGCGGCGGCTTCCTCGCCCTCGCGGTCAAGGGCACCCGCCTCCCGGGCGTCGCCGAGGCCGTGGCCGCCGCCCACCCGGTCGAGCGTGTCGACCTGGGCCGCGAATTCCTCGCGGAATTCCGCGACTTGGCGACGGAGCAGGGCCACGACTGGGAGAAGGTGCTGCGAGCCGACGCCGGCTCCGCCCCCGGCCGGATCAAGCCGGGCCTGGCCTCCTTCGCCCACGCGGTCTGGAACCGCGTCGAGCCCCGCCTGCTGGCCCGCGCCGCCACCCCCCGCACGGTCCTCTTCCTCCACGACGCGGGCCTGCTCGCCCGCTACTGGGACGAGGGCGGCCACGACCTCCTGGTACGCCTCCAGGGCGCGGCCCGCCGCCCCGCCGATGACCCGCACGGCCTGTGGCTCCTGTGCCCGGTGGAGACCCGCACCCAGGTCCCGCACCTGGACGGCCGGACGGTCGAGGTGATCGGCGGGGACGGCGAACGGGCTTATCTGGACAGCGCGTTCATCGATGATCTTCGGCGTGACGAGCGGCCTGGGGCTTGAGCGATGCCTGTTCGCGGACCTTGAGAGATCCCTGTGAGCGGGCCTGTAACCCGTACGAGTGAATCAATAAAGGATTGTCGGACCTGCGATGCACCCTTGCGCGTCGCTAGGGTGGTAACTCTCGTAATCGCTACGGAACTTGAGGGGGCTGCATGGTCGGCCGCGAACTGTCTCCAGCGTCTCATCCGAAGAAAGATGTCCGGGTAGTCCTGGAGAGACTCGTGGCCGCGGGCTGGACCTTGCGGAAAGCTGGCCACTGGGGTCGGCTCTACTGCCCGTGCGACGGCCTCTGCACGACCATGCCCGTTTCGGGTACGCCGCAGAATGCGGCCAGTGCCGCCCGGCGGATCGCCAACGTGGCGGCACGCTGTCCGCTGCCGCCCGGTGATCCCCGCAGACCGCCCCAGGGCGGTGTTGTCGGTTGACAACACCGGGGGATTGGCTGACCCTGAGTTCAGGGTAAGGCGAACCCCTGGCTCGGTGGTTCGCGAGAAGCGACCAGGGGAGCGAGAGCGCCGTGGAATACGAGTTCCTGTTTGTGGTTGAAGGCGTCTCGGTGGACGACGACGAGACCGTGGGAGTGATTTTTGACCAGTTCGACGGGCTTCTTGCCGTCGCGGCGGGCCAGACGCTCCTCAGCGTGAGCGAAACCGGCGATGCTCCGGTGGATGCGAGTCATCGGCTCGTCGCAAGGCTGCGTAGCGCCCTGCCAGGTATGCGGCTGCTCCGAACCGACCTGGAACTCGTGGGGATCGCGGACATCGCCGAGCGCACCGGGCGGACCCGGCAGAACGTCGCACAATGGGTCCGGGGAGAGCGGCAGGCCGACGACGAGACGCCCTTTCCACCCGCTGAGGGCACGGTCGGACGCTCCCTGGCGTGGCGCTGGGCCGAGGTGAACGGATGGCTGGAGCGGATCGGGGCCGGGGACGGAGTGGCTCGCCCCTCGCGTGACGAAGCGCTGATCATCGATTTGATGGTGCGGTCATGGCAGGACCAGCTCGCCGACGGAATGCCGCTCCTCAAGGTGGTCGCGGCGGATGACGACCGGGCCGAGGAGCGCCAGGCGGTCATGGCCGGCGTGGAAGGGCTCGCCCGTCAGCCGGAGATCATGCGGAAACTCGCCACGCTCCCTCGGAACGAGCCGCACAGGCTGGCCATCGTGTGCGCTGTGCTTCTGGATCGTCTGGAGGATGTGGTGAAGCAGCTCGGTCCCTACGACGTATCGGGAGTACTGGCGGTCATGACGGGAGAAGGGGAGCTTCATCTCACCTCGATCGCCGCAGTGCCGCTTCCGGGCGCTGTCCCCGTGGCGAGGCTCGGCCTGAGCGCACGGGCGACAGTGGGCGACCTCGTCCTGCTTCAGGCCAACGGCACCGTCGCACCGACCACGCCGCTTGCCCTCACCTGACCTCCAGGCGCCTCCGTGCACCTGACTCTTGTGGCTCCGCCACTTGGAGACGCTGGAGCAGCCTCGCGTGCTGGACAGCAGCGAGTTCGTCGGGCGTGGTGGGGGCAGGCCGGCCTGTGCCGCTGCGCCTGTTCTCCTGCATCCACCGACGTACGGCATCCCTGTCCTGGGGGTCAGGAAGCGGAGCCGGGGGCAGCAGCCCGGTTCCGCTGTCGTGCGGTGGCAGCGCGCCCATCCTGCCCCTCTCTCTCCCGATGTCGTGCCGGCGTGATGCTACCGGGAGTGATGATCTCGTTGCTGGGGGATTCCACGATTCGCACGACAGGGTGATGCGGGTCTTCGGGCCGGGCGCTGCCAGGGCTGCGGGCCCCGGACCGGAACGCCGGGGCCGGTGGGGCGGCTGAGCTGGCAGGATTGAGGATCGAGCCTGCCGGGGCAATGGCGGATGACGCAGCGCTGTGAGAGGGATGCAGAAGAGTGACGGTCACGGGTGCTGGTGTGGACGATGTAGCGCTGTTGAAGGACCTGAAGAAGCAGGTCACGGCGCTGGAGGACGACCTGCGGGAGCGCAGCGACTCCGTGGAGGAGTTCCGCGTCCGGCTGGAGGGTGAGTACCGGCAGGCCCGGGAGGCGAAGCGGACCGCGGCGACGTACGGGGCGTGGCGTGACGAGCGGGTCACGCAGGCCGCGGCGGCGTGGGTGCTGGCGTGCGTCTTCGTACGGTTCTGCGAGGACAACGGGCTGGTCGAGTCCCGGTTCCTGTCCGGCCCGGGGGAGGGGCTGGTGGAGGCGGAGGAGCGTCACGAGGCGTTCTTCCGGGAGAAGCCGCACCTCAACAACCGTGACTGGCTGATCGCGGCGTTCGAGCACCTCGCGGAGACGAACGAGACCGCGGCGGGCCTGTTCAGCCGTGAACACAATCCGCTGTGGGAACTCACGCCGAGCTACGAGGCCGCGACGGAGCTGCTCAGGTTCTGGCGGCGCTGGGGAGCGGACGGCGCGATCCGCTACGACTTCACCGACCCGGAGTGGGACACGCGGTTCCTGGGAGACCTCTACCAGGACCTGAGCGATCACGCACGCAAGACGTACGCGCTGCTGCAGACACCGGAGTTCGTGGAGGAGTTCATCCTCGACCTGACGCTGGAGCCGGCCATCGAGGAGTTCGGCCTCGACCCGGTGGGGGAGGGCCCGCAAGGCGAGGAGCGGCGGGGACTGCGGACCATCGACCCGGCGTGCGGGTCCGGGCACTTCCTGCTGGGGATCTTCGCGCGGCTGGTGGAGAAGTGGCGGGCGGCGGAGCCGGGGACGGACGACTGGGTGCTGGTGCGGCGGGCGCTGGAGTCGGTGCACGGCTGCGACAAGAACCCGTTCGCGGTGAACATCGCGCGGTTCCGGCTGCTGGTTGCGGCCATGCGGGCGGCGGGGGCGGGGCGGTTGGCGGACGCGCCGGCGTTTCCGGTCAATGTGGCGGTGGGGGACTCGCTGCTGCATGGGCGGGGGGCGGCGGGTATTCAGACGGACCTGGACACGCTCTTCGCGGAGATGGAGGAGGGCGGTTCCGGTGACGGGGGCGCCTTTGTCTATTCCACGGAGGATGTGGGGGAGTTCGCGCAGCGGGTGGACTTGCTGGGGCGGGGGTCGTATCACGTGGTGGTGGGGAATCCGCCGTACATTACGGTTAAGGATAAGCAGGAGAACGAGAATTATCGGAAGGCGTACGACGCTTGTTCGGGGAAGTACGCGTTGTCCGCGCCGTTCGCGCAGAGACTATTCGACCTCGCGGTGAAGGGTGCGGGCGGTGGCAGAGGCGGCGGTGGGTTTGTCGGGCAGATCACCGCGAATTCTTTCATGAAGCGGGAGTTCGGCAAGAAGCTGATCGAGGAGTTCTTTAGAGGCAGGGTTGAGCTTTCGCACGTTATTGACACGTCGGGGGCATATATCCCGGGGCATGGGACGCCGACGGTGATTCTGGTTGGGCGCAACCGGGTGCCCAGTCCAGACAGGACCGTACGGGCAGTGCTGGGAGTTCGGGGGGAGCCGTCGCAGCCGGAAGTTCCAGCGGATGGGGTTGTGTGGCGGGCGATCACTGAACAAGTGAATAAGCCGGGGAGCGAGTCGGAGTGGGTATCGGTTGAGGCTGCCCCGGCTGGAAGCTTTTCGTCGCACCCATGGTCGGTCAGCGGAGGTGGGGCGGGGGCTCTGCTGGAGCGTATTGAGTCTGCGTCGGCTCGACGACTGTCCTCCGGGACGGACTCGATGGGATTCCACGACATCCTGGGAGAGGATGACGTGTTCGCGGCCGACCATGTGCCGACACAGTGGAAGCAGATGTCGGCTCAATCGCGACAGTTGGTTACCGGGGATGTCCTGCGTGACTGGGATCACCGTGGTGCAGCAGTGCTCTGGCCGTACGAGGGACGGCAAGCCGATCAATCGCTGCAACGCACGCCATTGTTCTGGCCGTACCGCAGCACACTCCGGTCCGGCTTGACCTTTGGCAAGACCAGGGAAGACCGGGGGATGGCATGGCACGAGCACATCATGCTTTCGTGGGAGAGGACTGATGCTTCCTTCCTCCTAGCGTTTGCCTTTGTGGCGACGCATAACCACTTCGTGCTTGACCGGGGCGGGAAGGTGTTCAACCGTTCTGCTCCAGTGATCAAGCTGCCGGAGGGAGCGGGGGAGGATCGACACCTGGAGTTGCTGGGGGTGCTGAATTCGTCGACGGCTTGCTTCTGGTTGAAGCAGGTATGTCACGACAAGGGGAGCCAGTCAGGGACTGGTGGATTCATGCATGACGAATGGGAACGTTTCTATGAGTTCACTGGTACCAAGCTGCAAGAGTTTCCATTGCCTGAGCGGATGCCGCTCATCTTGGGACGTGTCCTTGATTCACTCGCGCAGGAACTGATGCTGGGTGAGCCATCGGCCGTGTGCGGGGCCGGGAATCCCTCACGCGGCGCGCTTGATGAAGCTCGCTCCGAGTGCACCCGCGCCCGCCACCGCATGATTGCGTTGCAGGAGGAGCTGGACTGGCAGGTGTATGGCATGTACGGGCTTCTCAGCGAGCAAGAGACTCATCGGGTCACGGATCCATCCCCTGCGGCAGCCGCCATCCCAGAAGTGAGGCTTGGGGAGAGGGCGTTCGAGATCGTGCTCGCTCGCAACGTGACTGCACGGGAGACCGAGACGGTTTGGTTCGAGCGGCATGAGTCGACGCCGGTCACTGAGATCCCGACCCGCTGGCCGGACTGGTACCGGGAGATCGTCCAAGCCCGCATCAACCTCATCGAGAGCCGCAAGGACATCGCCCTCATCGAGCGGCCCGAGTGCAAGCGACGCTGGGCATCCGAGCCGTGGGAGAAGAAGGAGAAGGCGGCCCTCCGCACCTGGCTGCTCGACCGCATCGAGGACCCCAGCCTTTGGTTTGCCCTGCGCGACGGGGTGAAGCAGCCCCTTCCCCTCACCGTCAGCCAGCTCGCCGACGCCCTTCGCGATGACGCTGACTTCAACTCCGTTGCACAGCTCTACGCGACCGACCACCTCGGTAAGCCCGACCTGCCCCTCGCACAGGTCCTCGCCGAGATCGCCGCCGACGAGCACGTCCCGTACCTCGCAGCCATGCGCTACAAAGATTCCGGCCTCCGCAACCGCGAGCAGTGGGAGCGGGTATGGGAGTTGCAGCGCGACGAGGACCGCACAGGCGAACGGCTCGACATCGCCGTACCGCCGAAGTACAACTCCGCCGACTTCCTCAAGCCGTCCTACTGGTCGCACCGGGGCAAGCTCGACGTGCCCAAGGAGCGGTTCATCTCCTACCTGGAGGCGAGCCCCGACGCCGACTCGACCGTCCTGCTCGGCTGGGCAGGCTGGGATCACAAGGACCAGGCGCAGGCGTTGATCAACCTGATCGAGGACCGTCAGGAGCAGGCCGGCTGGAGCACGGATCGGGTCAAGCCGCTGCTCGCCGGGCTTCAGGAGGTCTTGCCGTGGGTGCGGCAGTGGCACGGTGAGTACGACGCCGAGTGGGAGGGCGTCCCGGCTGACGAGTGCGAGGCGTACCTCGAAGAGCAGCGGGCCAAGCACCAGGTCGGTTCGGCCGACCTGAAGGCATGGCGACCGGAGAAGAAGACGCGCGGTCGAAAGGCTGCCGCGCCGAAGACGAAGGCCGTCGAACAGCCCGCGCTCGACGCGGAGTAGTCCGCACAGGCAGGTGGGGCGTACTGGAGGTTCCCGGTACGCCCCACCTGCGTTTTACTCGCGGTCAGTTCCGGTGACCAGCCTTCACGTCACCGATGAAGGCAGCCCACGCCTCGGCAGGGAGGAACAGCGCCGGGCCTTCTGGGTTCTTGCTGTCGCGTACGGGCACGACACCGGGGAAGCCGTCAGCGACCTCGATGCAGTCGCCGCCCGCTCCATTGCTGTAGGTGGACTTACGCCACCTGGCATTGGTCAGGTCGAGTGGGGTGTACATGTACTGAAGCCCTCCATTGCCTTACGGATAAAGGCAGTTGACGCAGCAGGGGAAAGTGCCATGGCGTGCACAAGATCGTACCGATAGGAGTGCCGCGCTACCGCCGTCTTGTCCTCCACCAGCTCGCCGGAGCTGTCCCCCTCAATGTAGGCCACAGCGGGCGCGTTTTCGAAGGAGAGCAGCGTTAGAGATCCCCCCATGACCGAGTGCCCGCCTGCGGCGAACGGCATGACCTGGACCTCGACGTGCGGGGCTTTCGCGCACTCGATCACGTACGCCAGTTGCTCGCGCATCACCACCGCCCCGCCGACCGGACGCCGGATGACCGCCTCGTCCAGCACGACCCACAGCAGCGGGGGCGTCGGCCGGGCGAGGAGCCCCTGCCGGTCAAGGCGGGCCGTGACCTTCTCCTCGATCTCGTCCGAGGTGGACCACGGGTTGCCGTGCCGGAGCAACTCGCGGGCGTACGCCTCGGTCTGGAGCAGGCCGGGAACGCTGTGCGCCATGTACTTGTGCATGGCGCTGGCCCTGGCTTCTCGTTCCATGAACTTCCGCACCCAGTCGGGGAACGGCGTCCGCTTGATGTGCCCCCACAGGTCGCACAGATCACCCTCGGCGCCGAGCAACTTGTCCAGGGCGGCGGAGACATCCTGGGGAGGCGTCTCATTGCCGAGTTCGAACTGGGCGATCCGGCTGTGCGCGATGGGAATCTTGTCGCCCAGTTCCCGCTGAGTCCACCCGGCGCGCGTACGCAGCTTGCGCACCTTCACGCCGTACAGCGCGGCCAGTGAGGTGGACGGGTCAAGTTCTTTGGGTGCGGGCATCGTCGCCCTCCGTTTTCGCTCTGCCCCCGCGAAAGTCATTACCCCTAGTGAGGGTAGCGCTACGCACCGATGCTCGTCAGTGGAAGTGCGGAGCAGCGAGGGAAGGCACGGCGGACATGGGTGCGACACAACAGGGCTCAGCGGCCGAGAAGACGGCGGCGGATGCGACGGATGCGGCGGATGCCGCGAATGCGGTGCACGAGCGCGGAAAGCGGGAGTTCACCCAACTCTTCAGCTCCACCCGCAGAGGCGCCCACCTCGCCCGCGTCAGCGCCACCCAGCACCTCGCCGCCTGGGGGTACGAAACCGGCTCGGCCGCGCTCGTCGTCTCCGAGCTCGCCGCCAACGCGGTCGCACACGGCCACGCGCCCGGCCGGGACTTCCTGCTGCGGCTCGCCGTCGAGCCCGACCGGCCCGCGATCCTCCGGATCGAGGTCTCCGACGCCTGCGCCGAGCGGCGTCCGCCATCGCACCCCCGCCTGCCCGACGACGACGCCGAGAACGGGCGCGGACTCTTCCTCGTCCAGGCGTTCGCCGTCAACTGGGGCGTGGTCGAGCAGGTGCCTGGCAAGACGGTCTGGGCGGTGCTGGACCTGTTCTCGGGTGGACTCTCCGGCGAGGGCGGTGCCCAGGACGGTTCCGAGCACTGGACGTAGCTCAGTCAGGGCGAATCCGCAGCTGGGCTGGCAGGATGGGACATCGCGCCTGATTCGCGTGGTCCGAGTGCCGTCGAGTGAGGGAACGAGAACCCGATGCCCACCAGCGAGCTCTTCCTGCGGGATGTCATCGACATCAAGGAAGACGTCCATGCCGGCGATTTCAAGGTGGAACTCTCGGGAGGCTTCACCGAGACCGACGCGCGGGTCGCCGAGTATGTGGTCACCGAACAGCTGCAAGAGGCGTTCCGCAGGTCGCTCAAGTTGGTGGGGGCCGCTGTACGGACCGGGAATTCGCACGCCGCGTATCTGCATGGCTCCTTCGGCGCCGGTAAGAGCCACTTCCTGACCGTGCTGCACGCCGTACTCAACAATCACCCGGCGGCGCGGAACAAGCCGCGGCTCCAGGAAGTCATCGCGGATCAGGACGACTGGCTGCGGAACCGGAAATTCCTGATGGTGCCGTACCACCTGGTCGGCTCCACCGACCTGGACTCGGCCCTGCTCGGCGGGTATGTCGCGGCGGTGCGCGCGCAGCACCCCGACAAGCCGACGCCCGCCGTCTACCGCGCCGACTCCGCACTCGCCGATGCCCGCGGGCAGCGGGAGTTCCTCGCCGACGACGCGAAGTTCGTGCGGTGGCTGGGGAAGGGGGCGTCCGCGGTCGCCCCGGGGGGCGGGGTGGCGGCGGCCGGGGACGATGACGACGACATGCCGGTGCTGGCGGCGGCGGGCAAGCAGGCGCCGGCCGTAGGCGGCTGGTCGTCGGCCGACCTCGACCGCGCCTTCGCCGCGCCCGCGGGGGACCGGTTCCGCGAGGCGCTGGTCTCGGCGCTGCTCACCGGCCCCATGGCCGCGTACGCGCAGGGGGCCCGCGGCGACAAGGAGGCCTTCCTGCCGCTGGAGAACGGCCTGTCGGTCATCTCCCGGCACGCCCAGTCCCTCGGCTACGACGGGATCGTGCTCTTCCTCGACGAGCTGATCCTGTGGCTTCAGGCGCACATGGGCGAGCAGGACTTCGTACGCGACCAGGTGCAGAAGCTCGTCAAGCTGATCGAGTCCGGGGACAGCGACCGGCCGGTGCCGATCATTTCCTTCGTCTCCCGGCAGCGTGACCTCTCTCAGCTGATCGGCTCCGATGTGGCCGGCGCCGAGGTGCAGAACCTGGAGCAGCAGGTCGAGTACCTGGCTGAGCGCTTCGAGGTCATCGATCTTGAGGACAGCAACCTCATCGAGATCATCAAGCACCGGGTGCTGGAACCGAAGCCGGGCATGGAAGCGGTGCGCGACGGGGCCTTCGCCCAGCAGGTCGAGTCGTCCAAGGACGAGGTACGACAGGTGCTGCTGGACGCTCACGGGCGTACCGAAGCGACCTGGGACGACTTCCGGACCGTATATCCGCTCTCGCCCGCCCTGCTCAATGTGCTGGTGGAGCTCTCCGGAGCGCTGCAGCGCGAGCGCACCGGCCTGAAGCTGGTGCAGGAGTTGCTGCGACGGCGCCGGGACGATCTCAAACTGGGGGATCTGATCCCGCTCGGCGATCTGTGGGACGTCATCGCAGCCCGTACCAGCGAGGCGTTCACGGCCAAGCTGCGCAGGGAGTCGGAGATCGCGCACCGCTTCTACAACCGCGTACAGGCGTATCTGCTGCAGAAGTACGGTTCGGCGGACGACCCGCGCTACCTCGGCGACGAGCGGCTCATCAAGACCATGCTGCTGGCGTCGCTGGCTCCGAACGTACCGGCGCTGGCCCGGCTCACCGGCTCGCGGCTCGCGGCGCTCAACCACGGGTCGATCAAGTCCCGGGTGGGATCGGCCGGTTCGGTGGCGGTCAAGCGGCTGCGGGAGATGCAGGGCGAGTTCGGTGAGCTGCGCAGCGAGGGCGAGGCCGACCCCGTCTTCCATCTGCACCTGTCCGACCTGGACATCGACCCGCTGCTCGAAGAGGTGCGGGGGGAGGACAACACCGGTACGCGCCGCCAGTGGGTCAAGGACCAGCTGTGGGCCGCGCTCGGCATCGGCGACGCTCAGTCGTTCGTGTGCGAGCGTGAGGTCGTCTGGCACGGAATGAAGCGGACGGCGGAGTTCATCTTCGGGAACGTCCGCGACACGCACCTGCCCGACGAGCAGTTCAAGCCGCTCACGGACGGCAATATCCGCTTCGTCTTCGACTATCCCTTCGATGACGCCCAGCACACCCCGATGGACGACGTCCAGCGGATCGAGAAGCTGAAGCGCGACGGCAAGCAGGCCGCCTCGGTCGTCTGGCTGCCCGACTTCTTCTCCGAGCAGAAGGCGAACCAGCTCGGCCGGCTGCTGAAGATCAACTACCTGCTGGAGCGCGACCGGCTGGCGGATCACACCGCGACCAGGCCCGCCGAGGAGCGGATCCAGATCCGCCACCAGCTCAAGGCGCAGAGCGACAACCTGACCTCGCAGCTCACGGCCGTCCTGCAGCAGCTGTACGGGATCAACAAGCCGGACCCGGGCAGTGTCGGCGCGGAGGTTCCGGACGGTCAGCACGTGTGGTCGCTGGAGCCCGCGTACTCCAGGACCAAGCCGGAGCCGGGGGTCAGTTTCGAGCAGAACCTGTACGCGCTCGCGGACGGGATGTTCGCCGCGCTGTACCCCAAGCACCCCGACTTCGACCCCGGGCTGACCCGAAAGGCCGTCACCGTACGGGAGTTGAAGATCGCGCTGGAGTGGATCGGGCGCGCCATGGAGGACGGTTCGCGGCGGATCGTCGTCGACCGGCACCACCTCCCGACCGTGAAGAAGATCGTGCACCCGCTGGGCCTCGGCGAGGTGCACGACGGGCCGCTCAACCTCACCAACGACTGGCGCATCCGGATCAACCAGAAGGCCGCGGACGCCAAGGCGGGCGCGGACCTGTCGGTCGAGGACATCAGGGAGTGGATCACCGAACTCGGATACACCGGCCTGGACAAGAACATCAGCAGCCTGATCATCGCGACGTACGCGCTGCTGGACGACCGGACCTGGGTCTTCCAGACCTCGCCGGTCAAGCAGGCCCCGGAGCTGGAGCGGATCGGCGGCGGCTACGGGCTGCGTGCCGTGGAGCTGCCGACCGAGGACGAGTTCGCGACGGCGCGCAAGCGGGTCGCGGACATCTTCGGCATCCCCGTGCCGCCCGTACTCTTCGCACGCAATGTCGCCACGCTCGCGGCGAAGGTGCGCGAGAGAGTGGACGCCCATAAGAAGGCGGTGGACGACGTTCGTGCCTCACTGCAGAAGCACGGCGAGGACCTCGGCCTGACCGGGGCCGACGCACCCCGCATGAAGTCGACGCGGGCGGCAGCGGACCTGCTGGACAGGCTGGCGCGTACGCACGACGCGACGGCGCTGGTCAAGAAGCTGCTGGCCGCCTCGTACGAGGTGACGGACCAGGAGATCGGCTCCGCGGTCTTTGACGCGCCCGACGTGCTGGAGGCACTCGACGCCACCAACTGGACGCTGCTGAAGAGTGTCCGCGGCTTCACCGGACGCAACGACGGCGTGGGAGACCGCGCCGAGCGGCTGCTCGCCTCGCTGGGCCGTGCGGCCAACGACCATGAGCAGGCGCTGTCGCTGGCACCGGTGCTGAACCAGTTGCAGGACCAGTCACTGGCCCTGGTCAATGAAGTCGCCCGGCTCGCCAATGTGGCCAACCCGCCGGCGCCGGCGCCGGTTCCCGCGCCGCAGACCCCGGGCGCCGGAGACATCAGCCTCACCGACCACGGGAAGCCCGTCATCTCCGCCGGCACGCCGGCGCGGCTCGACCTCGGGGACGGCCGGCAGCCGATACGGCCCGCTGCCCCGGCCCCCCAGCCGGGAACCTCCCACCCCGGAGCGCCGCATGTCGTCGAGCCGACCCGGCTGGAAGCCAGCCTCGCTGCGACGGTCGAGGACATGACCGACGAGATCCGGCGGTATGTCGCGGCCAACCCGGGCGCGCGCGTCCAGGTGTACTGGCGTCCCGTCGATGACACGACGAACGGGGACGATACGACGAACGGGGACGACACGGCGAACGGGGACGACACGGCGAACGGGGAGGACGGTCGCTGATGCCCGCCGCACCCCCGCAGGTCAGCCGGCGCACCATCGAGGCGCTGCTCAACACGTACAGCTCAGGGCTGCGGGACCGCCGCCTCGTACTGGTACACGGGTCCTACCAGGCCACCGGGGTCCAGGAGTTCACCGCGCAGATCGGCGGGGAGCCACGGCGGGTACGGGTCAGCGACGAGACGTCCGTACTCGGCATCGTGGACGCCTGGCAGCGGCACCGGGCGCGGACGGACGGCGGCAACGACCTGCTGGTGGTGACCACCGGTGTGGACGATGCCCAGCTCGGCTGGGATCTGCGCGGGCACGCGGTGCGCCGCCGCACCCTCACGGTGGAGAACTCCGAGATCGTCAAGCAGCGCTTCGGCGCCAGCGAACTCGACCCCCAGCTGTACCGGGAGCCATGGCTGCTGGAGGCGCTGCTGGACGCCGAGCCGGCCGAGAACGGCTGGCAGCGCGTCGGTTCCGTACTCGCCCGCGACACCGCGATGCGGGCCCTGCTGGTCGCCCGGCTCGGGCTCGGCCGGGCGACCAGCGGCAACGCGGCATCGGAGCGGGATGTCGCGATCGACGCCGACGCGCTGTTCGCCTGGTCGCGGACGCCGGCAGGACCGGCCCGTTTCCAGGAACTCGGCGCCACCGAGCGGGCCGAGCTGAAGTCCTGGCTCGGCGAGACGGCGGGCGCGGCCGTGCCCGTCCTGATGTCGCTGGCCGAGGCCGGAAACGGCGCCGACGCCATGGCGCTGGGGCTGCTCGGCTCGGTGCTCGGCGACCCGGAAGCCAGTGCGGACGTGGTGCTCGCCGTGGGCGGTCTCTTCGGGCAGGTCATGCCCCGCCGAACCGACCTGAAGGTCTTCGCCGAGACGGTCGAGGGCACGCTGACCCGCTGGATCGGTGAGGCGCAGAGCAACGAGACCACGCGGCAGCAGGTGATCTCCGTCCTCGACCGGGCCGACCGCCTCGCGGCGGACGCGGGGCTGACCGAGGGGCTGCGGACCAGCCGCTTCCTGCTGTCGAGCTTCACCGCGCAGCTGCGCATGATCGGAGCGGCCCTGAGCCGGTCCCCGGAAGCGGCCGAGGCGGCACTGGCCGACCTGCGGGACCACGCGCTGGCACGGCTCCAGCGGGACAGAGTCGTACCGGCCGAAATGGCCGTACGCGTGCTGCGCTGGCTGAGCGCCGAGCCGCGCCCGCGGGTGCACTCGGTGCCGGCCGGAGTCCGTACGCATCTCGCCGACTGGGGCTGGGTGGACCGGGCGCTCAATGTGCTCTGGGCCGGAGACCCGGTCCGCGACCCCGCCGTCGGCCAGTACTACCGCGCGCTGTACGAGGTGGCCCGCGCACGGCGGGACGCGCTCGATGAGGAATTCGCCGGGCGCCTCGCATCCTGGACCCGCACCGCCTCCGCACCGAGCCCGGGCGGCTGCCTGCTGGTGGAGAACGTGCTCGCCGAGGTCGCTCAGCCGCTCTCCGGCCAGGGCGCCCCGCTGGTGCTGCTGCTGGACGGCATGAGCAGCGCGGCAGCCGTACAGATCGGTGAGGAAGCCGAACGCAAGGGCTGGACCGAAGCCGTGCCGGCGCCGGCCGGGGACGAGGCGCCGCGGCGACTCGCCGCCGTGTCGATGCTGCCCTCGGTGACCGAGATCAGCCGCGCTTCGCTGCTCACCGGGCGGGCGGTCAAGGGCAAGCAGCCCGTGGAGTCGGCGGGCTTCGCGGAATTCTGGAAGCAGCGGCGGCACCCCGGCGGCGGTGTGCTGTTCCACAAGGCGGCCATAGAGGGCGTGGCGGGATACCGGCTCTCCGAAGACCTGGTGGCCGCCCTCTCCTCGGCCGCGGCGGTCGGTGTCGTCCTCAACACCATCGACTACGCGCTCGATCACGGACAGGAGGGAGAGCGCACCACGTGGCAGATCGAGGACGTCACCTACCTCCGCGAACTCCTCGACGCCGCGAAGGCGTACAACCGTCCCGTGCTGATCGTCGCCGACCACGGACATGTCCTCGAACGCGGCGTGAGCGGCGGACCGGTGCGCGCCGAAGGCGCGAACTCGGCCCGCTGGCGCACCGGGGCGCCGGGGGACGGCGAGGTCGAGCTGGCGGGCCCCCGGGTACTGGAAGGCGGCGGGACGATCACCGCCCCCTGGCGGGAGGACATCCGCTACACCTCGCGCAAGGCCGGCTACCACGGAGGCGCGGCGCTCGCCGAAGTGACGGTCCCGCTCCTGGTGCTCCTAGCCTCACCCGGGTCGCTGCCCAAGGGCTGGCGGGCGCTGCCGCGCGAGCAGGCCACCCCGCCGTGGTGGCAGGCCCCGGCATCGGCATCGGCCCCGGCCCCGGAGCCGGCGTACGAGCAACCCCTTCCCGGGCCCGCCGGCAAACCGACAGGCGGCAAGAAGCCGGCGCCGCAGTCGGCCGGGCTCTTCGAGGAGACGGCCATCGCCTCCGCCGACCCCGCAGCCCCACCCCCGGCCCCCCGCACTCTGGGCGCTTCGATCGTCGCGAGTGAGGTGTACGAAGCGCAGAAGGCGTACGTGCGCAAGGCGCCCGACGGCATGGTCGTCGCGGCGGTCATCGACGCCCTGGCGGACGCCGACGGGACGATGTCTCCCGCGGCGCTCGCCGCGGCCGTCTCCGCGACGGGCCGGGTCCGGCGCAACATCGACGGGTTCATCGCCACTGTTCAGCGGCTGCTGAACGTCGAGGGCTATCCGGTGCTCGGGTTCATCGACGCGGGGCACACCGTCAAACTCGATGTGCGCCTGTTGCGTACGCAGTTCCAACTGGAGAAGACCGCATGAGCACGCCTTCCGAGGTCAGTGCCGTACGCCGCGGGGAAGTCGTCGACGCCCTCAGGCGCGGCACCGTTCCGCAGTCCGGACTCGACCTCTTCGCGGTCGGGCTCGACAAGTTCACCACCGCGCTCGACGACGACCTGGCGACGGTCGCGCGCGGCGGCGCGGCCTTCCACGCCCTGCGCGGAGAGTACGGCTCGGGCAAGACCTTCTTCGCGCGCTGGCTCGCCGAGCGGGCCAAACGGGCGGGCCTGGCCACCGCCGAAGTGCAGATCTCCGAGACCGAGACCCCGCTGCACCGCCTGGAGACGGTCTACCGACGGCTCATCGAACGCCTGACGACCGCGACCCATCAGCCGAGCGCCCTGCGCGCGATCATCGACTCCTGGTTCTACACCCTGGAGGAGGAGGTTCTCGACGCCGGGGACCTCGAAGGCGTGGACGAGGACGACGCCGAGGCGCTGGCGAAGGCCGTCGACGAGCTGATGGAGCGGCGGCTCGCCGATGTGGCACGTACCACACCGGCGTTCTCGGCGGCGCTGCGCGGCTACCGGCAGGCGCTCGCAGCCGGTGACAGCGCCACCGCGGAGGCGCTCATCGCCTGGCTCGGCGGACAGAAGTCGGTGGGGGCCTCCGCCCGGCGCGCCGCCGGGGTACGCGGCGACCTCGACCACTTCGCGGCCCTCGGGTTCCTGCGGGGACTGCTGACGGTACTCCGGGACTGCGGGCACCCGGGGCTGCTGCTCGTACTCGATGAAGCCGAGACGCTGCAACGGGTGCGCGGAGATGTGAGGGAGAAGGGACTCAACGCGCTGCGGCAGCTCCTCGACGAAATCGACGCCGGACGTTTCCCCGGACTCTTCCTCGTCATCACGGGCACGCCGGCCTTCTACGACGGGCAGCAGGGCGTTCAGCGGCTGCCTCCGCTCGCCCAGCGGCTGGCCACGGACTTCACCACCGACGCGCGCTTCGACTCGCCGCGGGCCGTGCAACTACGGCTGACCGGCTTCGACCTGCACAGTCTCGGCGAGCTGGGGCGCAACGTACGCGACCTGTTCGCCGGCGCGGCGAAAGCGCCGGAGCGGATCATGGACCGGGTGGACGACGCGTACATCGCGGAGCTGGCCGGCGCCGTGACCGGCGGGCTCGGCGGAAAGGTCGGGGTCGCACCCCGGCTGTTCCTGCGCAAGCTCGTCGCCGATGTCCTCGACCGGGTCGACGACTTCGAGGGCTTCGACCCGCGGCGGCATTACGCACTCACCGTCTCCAGTACGGAGCTGAACGAAGTCGAGCGCAACGCGGCGGCCGTGCCCGCTGACAGTGCCGACGACATCGAGCTGAACCTGTCGTGACCGGTCCCCGTTCCGTGAGCGGCATCGACGACCTCGACCCCGTCCTGGTCCATCACATCGTCAACACCCTGGGCTGGCCGGGGCTCCGGAAGCTCCAGGAGGAAGCGATCGCGCCCCTGCTCGCGGGTGAGGACGCGATCCTGCTGGCGCCCACCGCGGGCGGGAAGACGGAGGCCGCGTCCTTTCCGCTGCTGTCGAAGATGGCGGCGGAGCGCTGGAACGGCACCTCGGTGCTCTACGTGTGCCCGCTGAAGGCGCTGCTCAACAACCTGCTGCCGAGACTGGAGACGTACACCGCCTGGCTGGGGCGCACCGCCGCGCTGTGGCACGGAGACGTCAAGGCATCCGGTCGCAAGAAGATCCTGAACGGCCGGCCGGACGTGCTGCTCACCACCCCCGAGTCGCTGGAGGCGATGCTGGTCAGCGCCAATGTCGATCACCGTGCGTTCTTCGCGGGACTGCGGGCGATCGTCGTGGACGAGGTGCACGCCTTCGCGGGCGACGACCGGGGCTGGCATCTGCTCGCCGTACTGGAACGGCTGCAGCGGGTCGTCGGGCGTCCCGTGCAGCGGATCGGTCTTTCGGCGACTGTGGGCAACCCCGAGGAGCTGCTGCACTGGCTGCAGGGATCGGGCGCGGGGAAGCGGCCCGCGCGCGTGGTCGCCCCGCACCTCGCCGAGCCCCGGCCGGGGCCGGACCCTGCCCCTGAGTCGGCCCCTGAGTCGGCCCCGGGCCCGCCGCCCGGTGACATCCAGCTCGACCACGTCGGCTCGGCGGACAACGCGGCGACGGTGATCGCGGCCCTGCACCGGGGCGAGAAGCGGCTGGTCTTCTGCGAATCGAGGCGGCTCGTCGAGGAGCTGGGCGAGAAGCTGCGGGCCAAGGGCGTGACGACGTTCCTGTCACACGCTTCACTGTCGGTCGATGAACGGCGCCGTGCGGAGGAGGCGTTCGCCGAAGCGCGTGACTGCGTCATCGTCTCGACCAGCACGCTGGAACTCGGCATCGACGTCGGAGACCTTGACCGCGTCATTCAGATTGACGCGCCCGCCACGGTCGCCTCCTTCCTGCAACGGCTGGGACGTACGGGACGCCGCGCGGGCACCAGCCGGAACTGTCTCTTCCTGGCACTGAGCGAGGACGGACTGCTGGCGGCCGCGGCCCTGCTCCTGCAATGGTCACGCGGCTGGGTCGAAGCAGTGGTGCCGCCTCCCGAGCCCCGGCACATCGTCGCCCAGCAGGTGCTCGCGCTGTGCCTGCAGGAGAACCAGGTCGGCGATCAGCTGTGGCAGGAGTGGTGGTCCGGACTCGGCCCCTTCGGAACGTCCGCCGAGCCCATCGTGCGGCACCTGGTGGACGAGGGGTATCTCGACCAGGACGGCGGGATGCTGTTCATCGGCCCCGAGGCCGAACGGCGCTTCGGACACCGGCACTTCATGAATCTGACCGCGGTGTTCACCGCCGCACCCGAATTCACCGTACTCAACGGACTCACCGAGATCGGCAAGACCGACCCCAGCCTGCTGACCGAGGACGTGCAGGGGCCGCGCAGGCTCCTGCTCGCGGGCCGCAGCTGGCAGGTCACCTACATCGACTGGCACAGACGCCGATGCTTCGTCGAGCCGGTCGACGGAGGCGGCAAGGCGAAGTGGGGCGGCCTCGGGTTCGTACGCGCCACATCGTACGAACTGACCCGGGCAGCTCGCGACGTACTGCTCGGGGCCGATCCGCAGGTGCGGCTCACCGGGCGGGCGGCGAGCTGCCTGGCTGAGGCACGTGAGCGCTTCCTGGAGTACGTGCATCCCGGGGGCACGCTCATCGTGCGCCGGGAGAACGGCGATGTGCGGTGGTGGACCTGGGCCGGGCACCGGGCCAATGCCACGCTGGCCGCGACTCTGGAAGGTGTGACCGACCCGGCGCAGCGCATCAATGACTGCTGGATCCGGCTGCGCGAGGACCTGACCCCCCAGCTATGGAAACAGACCGTTGCCGATGCCGCGGAGCGACTGTGTCTGCCGGCTGTGCACCAACAGGCATTGAAGGGACTGAAGTTCAGCACAGCGCTGCCACCCCGGCTTGCCGAGGCGACGCTCGCGGCGCGGCTCGCCGACCTCGAAGGCGCTGCCGCAGTGCTGGACGAGCCGGCCCGATTCGTCAGCGGACAAGATCGATGATCTTCGGGCCCGCGCTGGTCGGGAGAGGCCGATCAGGGGCTGTTCGTCATTGCCGCAGCCGGGACGAACAGCTTGCCGCCGATGGATGCCCGTGGGCGCCCGGGAATGCTCTTTCTGGCGTTTGCGCAGGCCGGCGCGTTGGTCTGGGTTGGTCTGGCGTGCCAGGCGCACCGGTTCGGTGTCGCTCAGCCATGGTCGCCCAAGGTGCGTTGCCGCATGAGGCGGGAGATGTCGTGCGCGGTGACGATCCCTTCCAGGCGGCCGTCGTCCACGACCAGGATCCGCAGGCCGGCGGCTCCGGGACGGAGCCGGTCGAGGGCGTCGTTGAGAAGGTCTCGCGGGGCCGCGACGGTGCAGCGCGACAGCGGGGTCGCCGCCTCGCGCACCCGCACGGTATCGCGGCGCGCGCCTGGCACCGCGGCCAGTTGACGCATGGTCACGATGCCGCTGGGACGGCCGTCGAAGCCGAGCAGCGGCAGCGCCGCGTGATGGGCGAGCGCGGCGACCTCGTCGATGAATTGCCGCACGGTCAGCCAGTCGGCTCCCGTGGCCACCGGGCTGGACATGGTGTCGGCCACCCGTACGCCGCGCAGCGCCGTCCGCACCGTGGCGTTCCGGCGTTCCGCTCCGGCGGTGATCGTGATGAAGAAGCCGACGAACATGAGCCACAGCCCGCCCGGCGCCCCACGGAGGAAGAGGATCCAGCCGAGTACCAGCAGGAGCATGCCGATGACCTGTCCGCTGCGGCCGGCAGCCCGCTCGGCCCGGTCACGGTCCCCGGTGAGCCACCACAGAAGTGCCTGTATGACCCGGCCGCCGTCCAGCGGCACCGCGGGTAGCAGGTTGAACACGCCCAGGAAGAGGTTGGCCCAGCCGAGCCACACCAGGACCGCCGCGGTCACTCCCCAGCCGGCCGCCGTATGCACTCCGATCCCCGCACCGAGCGCGGCGCCCCCGAGGACCAGACTGGTGACCGGCCCGCTGACGGCGATCGCGAACGCCACGGGAGCCGTCTTCGGCCGCCCCATCCGGGTCATCCCACCCATTGCCCAGAGCGTCACGTCCTGCACCGGTACGCCCTTCCGGCGGGCGGTGGCCGCGTGCGCCGCCTCGTGGAGCAGCACGCTCGCCATCAGCAGCACGGTTCCCACCGCGCCGGCGACCGTGTATACGGCACTGGAGCGGCCCGGTGTCCAGACCGGCAGGGTCTGGCTGCCCAGACCGTATCCGAGCAGGACGGCCAGCGCCGGCACGCTCCAATGCATCCGCAGCGGAACACCGAATATCCGTCCGCCCCTGACCGAACCCTTCATCGCCGCCTCCCACGCGAGGCTCTCCCACCTCCCAGTGTCGCTCCCGGCCACCTGCGACGGCGGGGCCGGGCGGGGGCCGGGCGGGGGTCGGGCGGATCCGTGGAAGCGGGTGCGGGATGCGCGTGGGCGCACCGGGACCCATCACGTCAGCTACGAGCTGGCCCTGCACGACGGGCGGATTCTGCGTACCCGGATCTTTCTCCGAACTAGCTAGGTCTCCCCTGGGTCGCAGAGCCCACTGAGGTCCGTCAGACAGCCGCAGGCGGTCCTGACCTTGGGCTGAAATAAGGAGCGATCTCGCCCGTGCAGGTTGAGATGCGGGGCGGATCGAAACGAGGCACGATTGAGTAAGTACGGTCACAAGGAACCTGCATGTCAGGTGGTCATCGTGAATGCGTCAATCAACGACGAGTTTCCTCCCGACGAGCGCGCGGACAAGTCCGAGAATAAAACTTCGCCACATGCCGAGTACAGGTCTCCATATCAGCGCGACCGGGATCGACTGCTTTACTCGTCTGCATTTCGCACTCGATGGAATCACGCAAGTTGCCTCAGTGCGCGAGCGGCAACTCCTGCATAATCGCTTGACTCACAGTCTGAAGGTCGGCCAATTGGGCCGCCGTATGGCGGAACGCCTCGTGGGTCTTTCTGGCTTCAACTGTGAAGTGAGTGCGAAGGATTTCCCAGAAATCGTAGAGGTGGCGGGACTTGCGCACGACATAGGCCATCCTCCATTCGGCCATATCGCTGAGGGCGTCTTGGACGGGCTGATGGGTCCGGGAAATGGCGGCTTCGAGGGAAATGCTCAGTCTTTCAGAATAGTGAGTAGAATTGCCATCCGAGGCGGAGGTCTAGGCCTCAACCTTGCCCGCGCAAGCCTAAATTCTATTCTCAAATACCCAATATTCCTTGAGGACTTCCCGTCGCACTGGGCTGTCTCCTGGCACGACCGCAGTCGGGGAACCAAGTGGGGCGTGTATGAAAGGGAGCGTGACGTCTTCCAATTTGCTCGCGGTGGCCTTGGAGGTCGTCCTCGATCTCATCGAGGCGGGGCAGCATTTTCGGATTAATGGTGAGCATGGGGCAACGCAGGCACGAGTGTTCATGTTGCGCCTGCAGATCCTCGAAGTAGACCGCCACCGGCTCAATGAGGGCCCCAGCCGGGTCGAAGAGCTTGTACGGCTCCCACGGGTTACCGGTCTCCACTAACCGCCCCACGCCGGGCACGACAAGGCTCGCCAGATCCCTCTCGGGATGTCCTCCATCACGCATGACGGGAAGCTAGCAGAAAGGCCGCTGACCTGCATAAACGATACTTTTAGTTCAGTCAACGTGCCGCCCCCGCACCCGTGGCCAGCGCCAAGGATGCGCTGGACCATCCCCTGCCGCCTGGACTGCGCCATCGACGCTACGCGCCGACAGCGCACCGGGCCGGGCCGCGAGGCGGCCCTTGCCCTGTCCTTCCCTACCAGGTCTGCGTGTTGAGATTCCGACTGGCCTGGGTGACACCCTGCCAGGAGGTCGCCGCCGCAACTTTAGACGGCTACCGAGTGCTTGGAGTGCACGCTTGAGGCAGGGCCAGGACGCTTCACTCGGGCCTGGCGGGCGGCGCGGACGGCGTCGAGCCGGCCTCGTGGGGAGCCCATGCGTGAAGGATAGGAATTGCCCAATATCTGGCTTGTTCCGGCAGTCCGCAATCTTTCGTTCACCGCGTGGTGTGGACTTCTCTCAGTGCGGTGTCGAGAGGGCCTCGCGCCGAGAGATAAGGACGTGGTGACGGTGGAAGACTGTTCGGTGGCGGAGGCCGCGAGTGCCGGAGACAACCCGGTACGTGGCTACGCCGGCTACGCGCCGGATGAGACGGCGTTGGTTGCCGCGAAGACGGCACACGAACGCCTGGGGACGCTCGCCGCGGAGGCCAGCTTCCACAAGAAATGGTGGGGGTTCGAGATCCGCCTCAACCAGGAAGCCGTGGACACCTTACAGTCGCTGCGCGGCGTCATCGCCGACGTTGTGGGCGAGTTCCTGCCCACCGGGCTGGCGCAGGTGATCGCCGCCGTGGCGCTGGCGCAGGACATGGTGATCAAGGCTGTGTCGGGTGGGTACGGTTGCAAGCTGGTTTCGCCTTGGTTTTCGCCGACGATGCTCATCCCTGTCCCCATGACGCCCATAGACGACCCGAGTCTGTGGTGGACGGTCTTCGGGCCGAAGGACGCCTGGAACGAGGACCAGCGGTTTCTCGCGCACTACACCGCCGACAACCCGGCGCTGGGCGAGATCGGAGGCAAGCTGGTCTGCATGCACCGCGGCAACGGCGACACCCGGCTGTGGGCGGCTACGTACGACCCGGACAAGGGCTGGAGCGAGGACCGCATGCTGCCGGCCCACGCCAGCAACTCTGGCCCGGCGCTGGCGACATTCCGCAACAAGCTGTACTGCGTGCACCGCGGGCGCGCTGACAATGACCTGTGGTGGACGACATCGTCCGATGGCATCAACTGGAGCCAGGACCAGAAGTTCCCGGGCCACCGCACCGACGACGGCCCCGCCCTCGCGGTCTTCCGTGACAGGCTCTACTGCGTCCACAAGGGCAACGGCAACAATGACCTGTGGTGGACGACGTCCACCGATGGCATCAACTGGAGCCAGGACCAGAAGTTGCCGGGCCACCGCACCGACTCCAACCCCGCCCTCGCGGTCTTCAACGACCGCCTCTACTGCGTGCACCGCGGCAACGGCGACAGCAACCTATGGTGGACCCGCTTCGATGGCACCAGCTGGAGCCCGGACCAGAAGCTCCCCGGTCACGCAAGCAAGGACGGCCCAGCCCTGGCGGTGTACAAGAACCAGCTGTACTGCGTCCACCGCGGCGGCTCCGACCAGCACCTGTGGTGGACCCGTTTCAACGGCACCAGCTGGAGCACCGACACCAAGCTGCCCGGCCACGCCAGCAACCAGGGCCCGGCCCTGATCACTTACCGGGACAAGAACGGCAGCGAGGACCAGCTCTTCTGCATCCACCGCGGCTCCAAGTAGGTGCTGACAGTGAACCGGCCGGGTCGCGAGGCGTCAGCGTGTTGAGATTCCGACTGGCTGGGGCGGCACCCTGCCATGGGTCTCCCCGTCGAGCCAGTTCACGGGAGCAGCAGATCATCAAGAAGCTCTCCCTCGTGGCCGACGGCATGACCCATCCCATCCCACTGACCGCCGTCAACCCGCTGGTCACGCGTGCTCGGTCGCGTGACCAGCGGGGCTCTCCAAGAATCCTGGCTCACCGGATCCGCTGGACCGTCCCTCCGGCGGGCGGCCCTGCCAGCAGAGCCGTCGGCGGGCCTCACCGCGCCGATCGCGGAAGTCCGGCTGCCGCTGGGCCCGGGCCGCGAGGCGGCCCTTGCCGCGCCCCTTCATCCCGGCCGGAAGATGGCCGACCCTTCACGCGGGAATCGCGAGGGGTCGGTCATCAGCGTACGGCGGGCCCGGTCCCGGTGACCGGATCGGCAAGGTGATCCGATCCCAGGGTCGGATCACCCGCACCCGGTGTTCATCAGGCAGCACTCTTCATGCTGAGGTCGTCCAGGACGATGCGGGGCTGGGTGAGCTGCTGCTCGTCGGTGGCAGGCCGGGTGGCGTTGACGACCTGGGCGATGCGTTCGTAGCAGGTGACGGCCAGCGCCCAAGTCTCGACCTCCTGGCCGGTGCCCGCGTACACGGTGGTGCGCAGGGCGTTGAGAAGCGCGATGACGCTGCGCCCGGAGAGGACGTTGTCGCCCTGGTCAACGAGTTCGTCGGCGTACTGCGCGAGGCCCGCAAGTGGCGGGAGGTGGCCCTGGTGACACAAACCCCGCTCCCCGCCGCGGTGATCGCCAGGGGTTACTACTACCAGCAGTGGGCCTCTGACAACCGCAACCGTACGCAGCGCCAGTTCATCAAGGCGTTGCGCAATCGGGCTCCCTTCACCGACGTATTGCCGCAGCACAGCAGCCCGGGCGAGATCGAGTATGAGTGCGCGGGTGAACCCGTCGAGGGCATCGGTGCGGCGCATCTGATGGACGGCCTCGCGGTGAGCCTTCCCCTTTCGCGCACATGGTCCGGCTCGTGGCTGGATGTCATGGTACGAAGACTCGTCGAGACCGACGCAGGCGACCTGGCGATGGAGGAGGCGGCTGAACTTGTCCGGCACAGCGCCCGCCGCGGAGATCTGGTAACCCACGAGAAGTGGGGGCGCTCCGCAGGACTCGACGCCGTCGACACGCCCGCCCAACTCTGGGAGCAGTGCGCGGATTTCTTTCCCCGGCTCCAGTTCCTGTCCCGCGTGCGCGAAGACCTTGAGCGCCTGGAACTGAAGTGGTTCGTCCAGGTCCGGGGGCTGCTGGCCCGTCTGGAGGCGTCCGCCTCACGGTGGGACCCGGTTGTGAGCGCGGTGCCCGTCTGGCAGGGCGCGAACGTAACCCCGGAGCATGAGCAGCGCAAGCGGCTCTGTTATTTCCGTGACCTGGACGGCGTCGACCGGTGCTTCCACCTGCACGGCCGCTTCACTCCGGGGGCGGGCCGGCTGCACTTCCGCCTTGTCCCGGAGGACAAGGCGCTGCGTATCGCCTACATCGGCCCGAGGCTCGGGACATAGGTGAGCGAGCGGCTCTCCTCCCTCTCCGCCCCGGCTCCCGATGCCGAGTCCGAGTCCGGGCGCGGCCTGCTCTCGTAGAGCACCTTGCCCCCCGCTCGTCCGTCGCCCCGCGCCCCGGGGCTCCCGGCAAGACCGTCTGGGCCGAGCTCGACCTCGCCACCGGCGAGCGGGTGGGGTCCTGTACAGCCGGGCCGTCCTCCGTCATGCACCCATATCCCAGCGCGGGGGCCATGTCGTGTTCCACGGTGCCAGCGGCTCCCGTCACGGGGAGCTGAACAGTTCGGGCAGAGTGCCCTCGAAGGCCGGAAGGCGTTCGTACATGGCTGCGTGCTGTGCAGCGCGCTGTGCCGCATCGTCGCTCAGCAGCTCGTCCAGTGCGGCGCCGACGGCCGCACGGACGTACTCCGGGAACCGTCGGGGGAAGGATTCGGTCCTGCACTGGACCAGAGCGCGAGCGGGACGGCCGAGGCGCAGCACATCCAAGACGGTGACTTCGGGATGCCAGTCGCCGTCCGGTGTGGCGGCCCACAGGGCGAGGGGTGCGGTGTTCTTGGTGAGGGGCATCGAGCGCAGCAGATCGAGTCCCTCGGCTCGGTTCCGGAACAGATGCAGGAAGACGTACTCGTCGGCGGTCTCCTCGCCCGCCATCAGGCGTACGAGGTCCAGCGGGCAGTCGGCGTGCTCCAGCAGCTTGCGGAGCGACCAGCCCGGGAGGCCGCGCTGGTTCCAGTTCGCGGGGTCGGTGGCCATGCGGCGTGCCGCGTCCCAGTCCAGCGGATACCAGGGATCCTCGGTCAGGGCGCGGCCATGGGCCAGCAGCCGGTCAGGCCGGTGCAGCTTGGCCTGACCGCTGCTGGCGAGGTGGCGGTAGAAAAGCGAGACGCGGGCCGCTTCGAAGAAGCCGTCCTCCTGCTGGGTGAGCAGGACGGCTCGCTGCAACGCTTCCGAGGGGCTCTCCTGCCCGGTCATGGCCAGCGTGTACCAGCCCCGTACATCGGGATCGAGCGGGGCCGTGACGAGTGCCTCGGTGAGCAGGTCGGTGCGACCGGCGCGGGCCAGCAGCAGCCCGGACACGAGCTGTAGGTAGGGCGTCAGCAGGAACTCCCCGGGCGTCGCCTCGGCGCACAGCGCCAGCAGTACGTGGTCCGGATCCGCCGCGTCGAACCGGCGGGCCAGTTCACGGGGATCGACGAGCTCGGCAATGCGCTCGGCGAGCTCCAGTGTCTCGGGGAGCCGAGGGGCGGGCTCCGTACGGCCGGGCGCGAAGGGGCGTCCGACGAGGACATCGAACTGGTTGTCGGCGCGGAGCCGTTCGTCGCGCAGCAGCCAGAGATTGGTCTCCGCGTCGTCCAGTTCCAGCAGCGCGCTGATGATCCGTTCGTCCGGGGCCGGAGGGTACGGGCCCCCTTGGTCCATCTGCTCCCGGTCCTTGGCGAGTTCCCGGCGTATCGCGAGGTCGCCGTGGCGTATCAACGCACGGGCATTCTCGGAGCAGTAGGTGGTCTGCTCGGCGAGCAGCCGACGTCCCTCCGGTCCCAGCCAGCGGACGATACGGTCCACGGCCGGTTCCGGGGCCCAGGAGAGCAGCAGGTCGACCGGCCGGCCGATGGCGGTCCAGCTCGGGGCGGGCGGGAACTCTCCGCTGCGGGAAGTCTCTTCGGCCTCGTCGGCCAGCTCCGCCATGCTCCCGGGAAAGTCGGAGGCCATCAGCGCTATGGCGACCAGCCAGCGCCCGGTATCGGGGCCGAGTCGTTCTTGAAGCAGCTCGTCGTCCCCTATGGCGCTCTGGATCTGGAGGGCGGTCCGCGCCGGTTTGGCGTTCCACCACTGTTCGACGAGTTCGGGGGACATGTACTGGTGCATAGGTGGTTCCTTGAGAAGGTGAGGCGGCCCGGGAGGACCGGGTGTATCTGATGTGCGGTGCCCTCGATGGCTTCTGGAGACTGGCTGCCCGGTTTCGGGGAGACTCCGGCTCCTGGTGGAGAGCTGTGGGTCTCCACGGTGGGGTTACCGGAGCGGACCTCTCGCGGGTGGAGCTCCACCCGGTGGATGTCGGCATTATCATGCGCCGCTGCGCCGCTGCGCCGCTGCGCCGCTGCGCCGCCGAGCAGCTCGGATCACGTCAGTCTTGGACGCCTTCCAGCCAACCGCAGGCACCTCGGCAGCATGCTGGGTACCCTTTTCACTCTGTGCGCCGAAGGCGCAGGACAAAGCGGGAGGGGACGGCGTGGGCACGGCTCGGGAGGTTCGTCATCGGATCGGCTTGCTCGATGAGGATCCGCTGCGATCCCGGCGAGAAGCCAGAGAACTGATCGCCGAACTCGCGCAGGCCGACGCCGAAGCCGTCCTCGATGTGCCGCAGCCGCAGGAGGCGGACGACAGCGCCAAGGGCTCGGTGGGCTCAGCCCCGTTGGACACGATCGGAGTGCTGATCGGTGCCGGGTCGCTCATCGTCACCGTCGTACAGGCATGGCTCGCTCGCGTGCCGAACCGCACGATCAGCGTCACACGACCGGACGGCACAGCGCTGAAGATCACTGGCAAGCAGGCGCAGGAGGACGGTGCGCTGCTCGACCGCTTCCTCTCCGGAGAATCGGACGATGCCACCGACTCCGAAGACTGATCGGCGCAGATGGACAACGACCGTTACGCGATGCTCATCGGCGTATCGAGCTACGACAGTGCGGAGTACCACGAACTCCCGGCTGTTCGTGCCGACTTGCACTACATGCAGGCCGTGCTGGAGAGCACCGAGATCGGAATGTACAACGACTGCGCGGTCGTCGCCGAGCCCACACGAGCCGAGATGCTGCACGCCATCGAGGCTTTCCTCGGGGAGCGGCAGCGGAGCGATACGGCGCTGCTGTACTTCAGCGGGCACGGGGCGTTCTGCGAGACCGACAGTCAGCTGTACTTCCTGACCCGGGACGCGGACAAGGAGGATTTACCGGGTACCGCGGTGTCAGCCGAGTTCCTGGAGCGGATGCTGCAGGATTGCCGGGCCTCCTCGAAGATCGTGCTGCTGGACTGCTGCTCCAGCGGCTCCGTGGTGCAAGGATGGTCCTCCAAGGGTTCCGCTCCGGAGGAAACCGCCCCCGAGCACAGCACGCTGCTCCGCCCCACCGGCGTCTACTTCATCACGGCCTCGGACGCGCTCCAGGCCGCCTCGGCGATGGCGCCGCCAGGTTCCTCACTCGGCACATCACGGTTCACCGGCGAGATCGTCGAGGGCCTGCGCAACGGTCGTATCAAGGACGGCGGGTGGATCACGCCCGACGATCTCTTCACGTATCTCGGTCAGCAGATGGCCCGCAACGGGGTGCCGGAGGAACAGCGCCCCACCAAGTCGACGATCCGTGCCACCCGGAGCCTCCCGTTCGCCCGCTCGGTGGCACAGCCGGTCTTTCTGCCGCCGCTGCCCGGCTCACGCACCGCGGAGGCCGCCGCGCCGTCCCGTGCGCTGCTCAAGGCACGTGAGCGCGCCGAAACCGACGCGCAGGCGGGGATCGACTGGCAGCGGCTCATCACGTACTACGTGAGCTGTATCGGCGCGCAGACCGCCGCCGAGATGATGCCCGAGCGCGAACGCGGTAGGGACAGGGACTACTTCCTGCTGGGCAGCGGCGATGAGACGGTCCAAGCCGGGCTGACCCGCTCCTTTCCCGCGCCACAGCTCCCCAAGGCCAAGGACGGCCGGCAGAACGAGTACTGGTACGGCTACCCGGCCATCACCCTGCCCTCCGACGGAGGGGCCGGGCGCGGCAAGGTCTCCGTGCGCCTGGCGCCTCTGCTTCTGCAGCAGATGGAACTCGTCCCCGATTCCTCGGGCAGGGCCACGCTCCGGCCGAGCGGGGTGCCGTCCGTGCACACCGGCCTGCTCACCCAGTTGATGTCCCCGGACGAGGCAGCGGAACTCGTCGCCCGGTGGCAGCCCAGCTGGCAGGAGGGCAACGGCAATCAGATGCTTCGGGCGGTCCGGGAGCTGCTGAAGGAGCTTTCGCTCCCCGAGCTGGAGCCGCTGGACATCTCCGCGCTGAGCGGCGCGAGCGTGATGACCACAATGAGGCCTGGGGCGCACAACGCGGCGATGTTGCTCGTGACGTCAGGCTCCGACAAGACCACAGAGGGGCTGGTGGACAACCTGCTGCAGATGTCCACCCGCGCCGCGGAGATCGCTGGAACCGCGCTGGGTGCGCTCCTGCCGGGGGAAGCCTCAGCCCCTGAGGCCAAGGAAGCACCGGCGGTCGTGGTGTCCTCCGGCCCGTGCAACGAGAGCCAGGAGAGTGTGATCCGCGCTGCCATGGAGCAGTCGGTGACCGTGGCAACGGGGCCGCCGGGAACCGGGAAGAGCGAGGTGGTCACTGCCCTGGTCACGACGTGTGTCCAGGCCGGGAAGTCCGTGCTGGTGGCTTCGACGAACAACGAGGCAGTGAACGTCGTCGCGGAACGGTGCGACGAGATCGCGCCCGGGCTGCTGTTCCGTACCGGGAACGTCGAGACCCGCGTGCGTGAGGCCGAGAAGCTTGAAGGACTGCTGCGGCAGCACCCTGACCAGCCCGACCGCAGCTCCGCCACCGTCGCGGGCGAGCTCCGGAACACCCATGCCCAGGTGGCTGCGAACAGGCAGTCCGCTGCCAGGCATGTGCGCGAAGAGCTGCGCCTCTCCGGGATCTACGGAGAGCGGGAGGCGAAGGCGAGGGCACTGGACGCACCGGTCGGCCTGCTGTCGTCCGCCTGGGCCGGCCAGGACGCCGCACTTGACCGCTGGGAAGGGCGAGCGCGCAGAGCGCTGCGCGCGCGGTGGTTCGCTCGGTGGCGCAGGGCGCGAGCCGCGGCGGCGTTCATTGAAGCCGCAGGCTCCGGTGACGTGGTGTCCTGGACGGCCCCCCGGCCTACGGAGGCCGAACAGCTGGAGCTTCTGGCGGACTTCGCCGGCCTCGAAGTCGAGCTGCGGTCTCTGCTGACCGGACACGCCAAGGGCGACGAGCAGGAGATGCGGGCCGCGTCGCTGTGGGCTGCCGCGCGGCTCAGTGGACTGTCCGGCGAAGCCTCTCGGGCCCGGTCCGCCGAAAAGCTGCGCCCTGCACGAGATTTGCTGAATCAGCGTCTGCAAGTACTTCGCCAGGGACGGGGCTACCAGAAAAGCCAGAAGAACCTGATGGCGCAGATCAAAGGCTGGGCCATCAGCACGCATTCCGTGCGGCAACTTGAGCTCTCCCCTCGGCTCTTCGACCTCGTTGTCATCGACGAGGCGAGTCAGTGCTCTATCCCGTCCGTGCTGCCGCTGCTCTTTCGCGCCAAGCGCGCACTGATCATCGGTGATCCGATGCAGCTGGGGCACATCGCTTCGATCTCGCCGCAACAGGAGAGGCAGGCTCGGGAACGCGCCGGGTTGAGCGCCGCGTGGCTCGAGGAGCACCGGCTCTCCTACCGGGCGCACTCCTCGTACCACGCGGCAGCCCAGCACGGTGCATCAGCGCTGCTCCTCGACGAGCACTACAGATGCCACCCGCAGATTGCTCATCTCGTCAACGGATACTGCTACGCCGGTCAGTTGCGGGTCCTCACGGATGTCCGGCGGCATGTACCGGCGGTGGATCTGACCGGGGCATCGGAATCACCACCGGTGCTGTGCTGGGTGGACGTGCCGGACGGCGTCTGTGCCCAGGGCAGCGGGGGCGGCTCCTGGCGCAATCCCGGCGAGGCCGCCGCCGTCGAGCAGGTGGTGGCCAAGCTTCTCCGGAATCTTCCCGAGGATGCCACGATCGGCGTCGTCACCCCTTTCCGGGCGCAGAAGGAATATCTGGAACGGGCGCTGCGCGATGATCGTGTCCGGGTCGGGACCGTCCACGCCTTTCAGGGCGGTCAGCGCGACATCATGGTGCTGAGCCTTGTCGCCACCCACAACACTCCTGCGGGCACCACGCATTGGGTCGCGGGTCAGGTGAATCTCTGGAATGTCGCGATCACGCGGGCGAAGTCGCAGTTGATCACGGTGGGCCAGCACGCCTTCTGGAAGCAGCACGCCGGGCTTCCCGCCAAACTCGCCGAGCAATCCGCCCTCGTGGCAGTCGACTCAGGCACGGCCCAGGCGGAAGGGACGCTCACTCCGCCGCATGCGCTGAGCCCCTCGCGCGCGTATGAAGCCCTCGCGGACCGGCTTCAAGCACACCTCGGCTCTTGCGGCATCACCGCGATCGATCGCTCGGCAGCCGTTGGTGGGCATCCGGTCGACTTCGTGGTCACCGTGCACGGAGAGAACATCGCCGTACTGATCGATGAGGGACCCGCCGAGGGTGAAGATCACGCTCGGCACCTGCGTCTCACACATGCGCGTGGCGATCTCCTCGTCGGGCTTCCGTCCGGTGGAATCGGAGCGAAGCCCGGCCCTGTGGCCAGATCGGTGCGTGTCCCGGCATGGCAGATCACGGCCGGTGAACGCCTGCCGGGACTGACGTGCTGAGCGCCGGCCGGCCAGGTGCCGTATCCCGTCGTCGCCTGCTCTTCGCCCGGCCGGCCAGGCGCTGGGGTGCCGCCCCGCGTCTCGCGGCACCCGGCAAACCCGTACGGGCGGAGTTCGCCCGGATGAGAAGGACGGCTCGGTCACGGCCCACTGCGTATCGGCGCCGTCCGTGTGACGTACTGGCTGGCTCCTGGCCGGAGAGCTGTTCTGCTCGCCGTGTTCCGGAAGACGAAGATGCGGCAGACCGACGAGGTCCTGAGAGCGCACAGGGCCCGAAAGCGCTGTGAGGCCGCGCACCCTTCGGCGGGTGCGCAGGACGCTTACAGTAGGCCCGAGGAGGACTCATGAGCAGCGGATACCACACCAGCTGGAAGGTCCCGCCCGAGCACCGCGAAGACCCCGCCTACCGGGCAGCCGGGCGCCGGATGGACTTCGCGCAGGCGGTCTACGACCGCCGCTCCCGCTCGGCTGGAGCAGCGCGGAACTCGCACGTCGCGTCGGCCTGACCGAGGAGGACATCGAATCCATCGAGGAGAGCGGGGCGGACCCGACTCTCGAACTCATCGAACAGTTCGCCGACGCGCTCCACTCCGGCGCACGCATCGATCCCGACTCCACCCCGGAGTTCCGTTTTGAGGAGCGGGCTGCCTGACACTGAGCATCCCCTCGTAGCGTGGAGACCGTGAATGCAGGGGAAGTTGGGAGTCATGGCAGACACGAGGCGGAAGTTCGACGCGGAGTTCCGTGAGGGGGCTGTGCGGATCGTTGCCGAGACGGGCAGGCCGATCGCGTAGGTCGCGAAGGAGTTGTGGATCAACGACACGACGCTGGCCAGCTGGGTGTCGCGGGTGAAGAGGGCCGGCGGGGACGGGACGCTGAGCGTGCCCGAGCGTGAGGAGCTGGCCCGGCTGCGCCAGGAGAACACGCTGCCACGTGACCACCGGCATGCGGAGACGGCTGCTGATCGGACTTACAACGCCGTGGGAGGCGTCACTCGACGCCTGCCTGGCTATGAGCCGTAGCTCGCCGGTGGCTGTGCTCGATGCGTTGCTGCGAGCACGCTCGATGGCGCATCAATAGCATCGGGAGCCGGATTTCGGGATCGGCTCCCAAACGGCTCCCAAAGGGGCCTCAGCAACGGGTCAGGGGCCTGATCCACTGAGTGGATCAGGCCCCTGACCTGCTGTTACAAGCGTCGGGGTGGCGGGATTTGAACCCACGCCCTCTTCGTCCCGAACGAAGCGCGCTACCAAGCTGCGCCACACCCCGTTGCAACGAGCCCTACTCTAGCGGACCGATCGCCGCAGACGAAATCCGGTTTATCGGGTCCCTCGCAGGTCGGGACGTACGCGGTCGAGGGCGGAGAGGATCACGGTGAGGACGTAGAAGGAGAGGCCGAATACGGCGCTGTTCGTGAGGACGCCGGCGCAGCCGTGGAGACCGACGTCCAGGAAGGGATAGAGGTAGCGGGCCTCGGTGCCGGGGGCGAGGGCGGCGCCGAGGATCAGGGTGAAGGCCAGGTAGGCGAGCGGGTAGGCCAGCCACTGCCAGGTGTAGCGCAGGCGCAGGCCGCCGGGGAGCGTCAGCAGCAGCCAGTCGACCGCGACGGCGATCGGTGTGACGGTGTGCAGGAGCTGGTTCGACACCGACCGGGCGCCGCTGATCTCTGTGATGTCGCCGGTCATCGCTGAGCACCCTCGGCACGTCGCCGACGGCGCAGTCGATGCTGACGCCGGTGACGGCGGCTGCTGCGATGAGCAGCCGGAAGACGGCGACGGCCGGGCGGCGCATGGCCGGGACGACCGCAGAAGCGGGCGCCCCGGCGGCGCTCACCGCGCTGTCTCTGGTGTGCGGTGTGTGCTGGGTGTGCGTGGGCAGGGTCGGGCGGATCATCACTCCACCGTAAAACGCGCCCCGGGCGTGCTGCCCGAACCCTCGCGCCCCGGCGCGCGAAACTCCCCGCGCGCCGGGGCGCTCAGTGCGCCGCCGCGCTCCGGGTCAGCTCCGCGCCGTCAGGGTCAGCAGGGTCGCCTCGGGCGGGCAGGCGAAGCGGACCGGGGTGTAGCGGTTCGTGCCGCAGCCCGCCGAGACGTGGAGGTATGAACTCTGGTCGCCCACGCGGTGCCTGGAGAGCCCCTTGACCCGCTTGGCGTCCAGATCGCAGTTGGTGACCAGGGCCCCGTAGAAGGGGATGCAGAGCTGCCCGCCGTGCGTGTGACCGGCGAGGACCAGCGGGTAGCCGTCGGCCGCGAAGGCGTCCAGGACGCGCAGGTACGGCGCGTGGACGATGCCCAGCGACAGGTCCGCGCCGCTCTCCGGGCCGCCCGCGACCTCGGTGTAGCGGTCGCGCTTGATGTGCGGGTCGTCGAGCCCGGTCAGGGCGATCTCGATGCCTTCGAGCTTGAGCCGGCCGCGGGTGTTGGAGAGGCCGACCCAGCCCGCCGCGTCGAAGCCGTCGCGCAGCTGCTCCCACGGGTTGTGGACGGCGTTTACCACGGGCGCGTTGCCGTTGAGGCCGTGCTTGCCGTTGGTCTTCTCCAGCAGGTAGCGGGCCGGGTTGCGCAGCTTCGGGCCGTAGTAGTCGTTCGAGCCGAACACGTAGGCGCCGGGGAACTCCATCAGCGGGCCGAGCGCGTCGAGGACCTCCGGCACGCCGTCCGGGTCGGAGAGGTTGTCACCCGTGTTGACGACGAAGTCCGGGCGCAGCCCGGCGAGCGACTGGAGCCAGCGTTGTTTCTTGCGTTGCCCGCCCACCATGTGGATGTCGGAGACCTGCAAGACCCGCAGTGGGCGCATGCCGGGTGGCAGCACGGGCACGGTGACCCGTCGCAGCCGGAAGGACCGGACTTCGAAGCCGGCGGCATAGGCGAGGCCGGCCGCGCCGACTGCCGTGATTCCCAGGGGTACTCCGTATCGCGCGCGCATGGCCCCATCGTCGCAGACCGCGGGGGCCCCGGAAATCGGCGGGTCTTTCGCGGATGTACTGGCAGACTCGTCGGCATGACCACGCTCAAGAAGCAACTGCAGGAAGACCTCACCAAGGCGATGAAGGCGCGCGACACGCTGCGCTCCTCCACCCTGCGTCTGACCCTCTCGGCGATCACCAACGAGGAGGTCGCGGGCAAGACGGCCCGTGAGCTGTCCGACGACGAGGTGCTCAAGGTGATCACCCGCGAGGCGAAGAAGCGCCGCGAGTCGGCCGAGGCCTTCGAGCAGGGCGGGCGCGCGGAGTCCGCGGCTCAGGAGCTGGCCGAGGGCGAGGTGCTCGCGGAGTACCTGCCGAAGCAGCTGTCCGACGAGGAGTTGAACGCCCTGGTCGCGGAGGCGGTCGCGGAGGCCGTGGCGGCCGGCACCGAGGGGCCGCGCGCGATCGGCGCGGTGATGAAGCTCGCGAACGCGAAGGTCGCGGGCCGCGCGGAGGGCGGCCGAGTGGCCGCCGAGGTCAAGCGACTGCTGGCAGCGGGCTGAGCCGTACGCACGCGCGGCGCGGTACTGGCCTTCGGCGACGTTGCCAGGCACGAGGGCGACCGTACGCACGCGCGGACGCGGGGGCACTCACGTTGCGGGGCACGTAGGGCGAACGGCAACGCGCGGCGCGGGGCACGTAGGGCGAACGGCAACGCGCGGCGCGGGGCACGCAGAGCGAGCGGCGCGCCGCGAACGTCATCGCAGGGCGAACAGCAGCGCACGGCGAGCAGCACCGCCCGCCGCAGGGAACGCTGCCGAGCCACCCGCACCGCCGCAGGGTGCCGCCGCATGGCCCAACGCGTACCGCGACACCGCGCAGTCCACAACCGCACCACCCGGCGCGCACCACCCGGCGCTCAGCGTCCAGCGCGGAGCGCCCGGCGCACAGCGCGAGAAGGGGGCGTGCGGCCCGCTGGTTCACGCGGGTCGCACCGGGGGGCCCCACGCCCCCTTCTTCATGCTCTGCGCGGACTACTGGTCCGCCGCGCGACCGGCGCTAGCGACCCCAGCCCCCGCCGTTCCCATGGCCCCCGCCGTTGCCGTGGCCGCCACCGATGAGGTCCGGCGGGATCGACACGTCCGGCCAGGGATCGCTGTCGTCCCCGCCATCGCCGCCGCCGGCCCCGCCACCGCCGTTGTTCCCGCCGCCGCCGGGCTTGTTGTCGCCCTCATCCCGGCCTGCGTCGCCACCCGCCCCGCCACCATCGCGTTTGCCCTTGTGCGGGTTGGAGATCGGCACGGTGTTGAAGTCCGGCGCGGGCTTGCCCGCCAGCGCCCCCGCCATCGCGTCCTTCCAGATCGGCCCCGGCACCTGGCCGCCGAAGACCTTCGGGTGGTAGACGCCGCCGATGTTGATGCCGACCATCCGCTGCTCGTGCCGCGGGTCGCCGACCCAGACCGCGCCGGACATGTTCGGCGTGTAGCCGACGAACCAGGCGGCGTAACGGCCGTCCGTCGTACCGGTCTTGCCCGCGCTCGGCCGACTGCTGAGCCCGGCCTCCTTGCCGGTGCCGTCCTCGACCACACCCTGGAGCAGGGTGTTGATGGTGTCGGCGGTCTTCTCGGTCATCGCCCGCTCGCAGGTGGTCTTCGGCACCTTCATGGACTTGCCGGTCGGCCCGGTGATCGATTCGATCGCGATCGGGGTGCAGTGAACGCCGCGGTTGGCGAAGGTGGCGTAGCCGTTCGCCATCGTCAGCGGTGACATCTCCTGGGTGCCCAGGGTGATGGACGGCACCTGGTCGATGGCCCTGCCGTCGGCGCGGGCGATGCCCATCCCGTCGGCCATCTTCGTCACCGGGCAGATGCCGATGTCGCTGATGAGCTGGACGAAGTAGGTGTTGACCGACTTCGCGGTCGCCTCCTTCATCCCGTACGGGCCGACCTCGGAGGAGTTCTCGTTCTCCACCGGAGCGCTGCCGGACCACTGGCCGCGGCAGGTGTTCACCGGGCTCGGGTACTGCATCTGGTACGGCGCGGGGTAGGACTTCGAGGCGCTGGTGCCCTGCTCCAGCGCGGCCGCCGCGATCACCGGCTTGAAGGTCGACCCGGGCTGGTAGCCCGCGCCGCCGCCCATCTTGCGGTCCACCGACAGGTTGATCTGCGTCTCGTTGGTGCCGAAGCCGTACGGGCGGCTCTGGCCCAAGCCGAGAATCTTGCCGGTGCCGGGCTCGACGATCGAGGCCGCGGTCGCGACCTTGTCGTCCTTGTAGACATGTCGGCTTATCGAGCTCTGGACCGACTTCTGCGCCTGCGGGGCGAGCGTGGTCCTGACGGTCAGGCCGCCCTGGTTCCAGCGCTTGGCGCGGTCCTGCTTCGTCTTGCCGAACACCGGGTTCTGGAGGAAGACCTCGCGTACGTAGTCACAGAAGAAGCCCGCGCCGTTGGTCGAGGTGATGCAGCCGTTCTTGGGCCGGCTGACCTTCATCCCGAGGCCCTTCTTCTTCGCCGCCGCGGCCTGCCGCGGGGTGATGTCCTTGAGCTGGGCCATCCGGTCGAGCACCGTGTTGCGACGCTTGGTGGCCTCTTCGGCGTCGTTGACCGGGTCGTAGCGGCTCGGCGACTGGACGATGCCGGCCAGCAGCGCCGACTCGGCCAGCGTGAGGTCCTTGGCCGACTTGCTGAAGTAGCGCTGGGCGGCGGCCTCGACGCCGTACGCCTGCTGCCCGAAGAAGGTGATGTTGAGGTAGTTGCTGAGGATCTTCTTCTTCCCCAGCTCCTCCTCGACCTGGATCGCGTACTTCAGTTCCTTGACCTTGCGGCCGATGGTCTGCTGGGTGGCCGCGGCGACCTTGTCCCGGTCGTCACCGGCCTCCTCCACGAAGACGTTCTTCACGTACTGCTGGGTGAGGGTCGAGGCGCCCTCGCTGTTGCCGCCGCTCCGCGCGTTCTTGTTGAGCGCGCGGAGGATGCCCTTGAGGTCGATCGCGCCGTGCTCGTAGAAGCGCGCGTCCTCGATCGCGACGATCGCCTTCTGTATGTACGGGGAGATCTTCTTGAGCGGCACCACAGTGCGGTTGCGCGAGTAGACGCTCGCGATCTGACCGCCCTCGGCGTCGAGAATCGTCGTCTTCTGGCTCAGCGGCGGCTGCTTGAGGTTGGCCGGGATCTCGTCGAACCCCTCGACCGATCCCTTGGCCGACAAGCCCAGCGCACCGACGGCGGGAAGGGCGATACCGGCCAGAACTGCCCCGGAGAGCACACTGACCCCGAGGAACTTCGCGGCCTGCTGGGTCGCAGTCAGACCCCCGCCCGAGCGCTTCATTGACATGGAAGCACCCTACGTTCTCAATCGCCGGACAGACGCCTGTGTGTTCGCTTACGCTGATCAAGCCTTTCGCAGAAGTGCCTATTCGCGCGACCTCCGCTCTCACTCTTGTGAGTGATGAGATGTGCCCGGATTGCCGCCAAGTGTCACTGGACGTCCCCTGTGGTTCGGGTGAAGTATCCCGATCTGCCGCTTAAGTCCACAATGTCGCTCGCTCACTCCGGTGGGTGATCTGCCGCGTACGCATAGTCCGTTCGGGCCATTCAAGATTGGGCCCGAAGGGGGTGTTGCGCCCTGCCTACCTTCCGTAACGTCCTCAACTGGCAACGGTGAATATGCCGCTGCCGCCGTGGGGGAGCCTCGATTCGGGAGAGGACGGCGCCAGCATGAGCTGGGTAACCGACTGGAGTGCGCAGGCAGCCTGCCGCACTACCGATCCGGATGAACTGTTCGTTCAAGGGGCAGCGCAGAACAGGGCCAAGGCGGTCTGCACCGGTTGCCCGGTGCGGACCGAATGCCTTGCGGATGCCCTCGACAATCGCGTCGAGTTCGGCGTGTGGGGTGGGATGACCGAGCGGGAGCGGAGGGCGCTGTTGCGCCGCCGGCCGACCGTGACGTCATGGCGTCGTCTCCTGGAGACCGCGCGCCATGAATACGAGCGCGGGGCGGGACTGCTGCCGGACGACCTCGATGAAGTCGACTACGAGACCTATGCGGCAGTCGGGTAGCACCTCACGGCGGCCGGACCGCCGAGTGTTCAGCCGACTGACGCGCGGAGCGCTGACTCAGGCTCACGAGCCGCTCCTGGCTCACTGGTTGGCGCGGCGCGAGCCGCATCGCGTACGGGCCGCAGAGCTGCTCCCGTACGGATCAGCTCGCCGTACGGGCTGACGCGTCCCGTACGGGGCTCACGCGCCCAGCGAGTCGCTTTCGGCCACCGGGTCGCCCCGGCCTGCCGTAACGCTTCGGCCTGTCCCGTCGCCCGACCGGTCCGTCGACCGGTCAGTGTCGCCGTCGCCCGACCGGCCTGCGAGCCGTTCGCCTATCGTTCGCAGTCCCGTCAGGTCGTGCACGTCACCGGGCAACGCGGCGACCTCCGCGACGGGCACCTCCGGGTGCAGCGCGGCGAAGCGGTCGCGCGTGCGCCGTTCGCGGGCCAGCACCTGCATGCGCTCCGCGTGCAGCAGGAGCAGCCCCGCGGCCAGGCCCGCCGAGGTGTCGGCGCCGCCGGCGACATCAGCCGTGTCGGTGGTGCCAGCGCTCTCGGCCGCACCAGTTCGCTTGTCAGCCCCAACGGTCTTGTCCGTACCAGCCGTTACGGTTGTACGAGGATCAGTCTCCCCGCTATCGAGATCGACAATGCGACCTCCGGCAAGATCTTCTGTCGGTGCGGTTCCCCCGGTGGTTTCCGGCGTGCTCGCGGACGCGGTCCGCGGCGGGCCGGACGTGGTGCCGGACGCGGTGTCCGCCGAGGTGCCGTCCGTCAGCGCCTCCGCGGCGGCCAGCGCCCGCTCCGCGCTGAGCTGAGGGGCCCCGCTGCTGTGCACCCGGTTGAGGACGAGCCCGGCCAGCGGCATCCGCTCGGCGGCCAGCCGCTCGACGAAGTACGCGGCCTCGCGCAGCGCGTCCCGCTCGGGGGCGGCCACCACCAGGAACGCGGTTCCAGGCGCCTGCAACAGCCGGAACGTGGCGTCGGCCCGGGTCCTGAAGCCGCCGAACATCGTGTCCATCGCCGCCACGAAGGTCTGCACGTCGCGCAGCAGTTGGCCGCCCATCACCTTGCTGAGAGTGCCCGTCATCATCGACATGCCGACATTGAGGAACTTCATGCCGGCCCGGCCGCCCACCTTCGCGGGAGCCATCAGCAGCCGGATGAACTTGCCGTCCAGGAACGAGCCCAGCCGCTGCGGGGCGTCCAGGAAGTCCAGTGCGGAGCGGCTCGGCGGGGTGTCGACGACGATCAGGTCCCACTCGTCGCTCGACCTGAGCTGGCCGAGCTTCTCCATCGCCATGTACTCCTGGGTGCCCGCGAAACCGGCCGAGAGCGACTGGTAGAAGGGGTTCTCCAGGATCGAGCGGGCGCGGTCGCCGTCCGCGTGCGCCTCGACGATCTCGTCGAAGGTCCGCTTCATGTCGAGCATCATGGCGTGCAGTTCGCCGCCCGCCTCCGCGCCCACGCCACCGACCCGGCGCGGGACGTTGTCGAGCGAGGCGATCCCCATCGACTGGGCCAGCCTGCGGGCCGGGTCGATGGTGAGCACGACGACCTTGCGGCCGCGCTCGGCCGCCCGTACCCCCAGCGCCGCCGCGGTCGTCGTCTTGCCCACTCCGCCCGAGCCGCAGCACACGATGATCCGGGTCTGCGGGTCGTCGAGCAGCCGGTCGGCGTCCAGCCTGGGCGCCTCGTCGAGGGTCATACAGCCTCCTGCCACTGCTTGCGCAGATCCACAGCCAGCCGGTAGAGACCGGCCAGGTCGATTCCCTCGGTGAGCAGTTCGAGCTCGTGCGTCGGCAGCCCGAGCTCCGCCAGCTCCGCCCGCTGTTCGCGTTCCAGCGTGACGCGCTCGGCATGCTCTCGGGCCTCGTCGAGCAGCGGGTCGACCAGCCGCTCGGCGAGCCCGCCGCGCCGCGCGCCGCCCAGCCCGGCCTGCGACAGTGCCTTGGCTATGCGCGCTCGGTCGGCGCCCGCGACCGCGACGGCCTTCTCGTCCAGCACCGGCGGGCGCGTCATATTGACGACGACGCTGCCCACCGGCAGGCCGGCCGCGCGCAGCTCCGCCACCCCGTCCACCGTCTCCTGGACCGGCATCTCCTCCAGCAGCGTCACCAGGTGGACCGAGGTCTCGGGCGACTTCAGGACGCGCATCACGGCCTGTGCCTGGTTGTGTATCGGCCCGATCCGGGCCAGCCCGGCGACCTCGTCGTTGACGTTCAGGAAGCGGGTGATCCGGCCGGTGGGGGGCGCGTCCATGACCACCGAGTCGTAGATCCGGCGGCCGTCCTTGCCCTTGCGGCGGACCGCCTCGCACGCCTTGCCGGTCAGCAGGACGTCCCGTAGGCCCGGCGCGATGGTGGTCGCGAAGTCGATCGCGCCGAGCTTCTTCAACGCTCGGCCCGCGCCGCCCAGTTTGTAGAACATCTGGAGGTAGTCCAGGAGGGCGCGCTCGGCGTCGATGGCGAGCGCGTGCACCTCGCCGCCACCCGGCGCGACCGCGATTTTGCGCTCCTCATAGGGAAGCGCCTCGGTCTCGAAAAGCTGGGCGAGCCCTTGCCGCCCCTCGACCTCCACCAGGAGAGTGCGCTTGCCCTCTGCCGCGAGGGCGAGCGCGAGTGCGGCGGCGACCGTGGTCTTCCCGGTACCGCCCTTACCGCTGACGACATGGAGCCTGCTCACATCAGGAGCCTAACCAGTAGCGGTCCGGGCTACGCACGAGGCGGGGGGAGAGAGGCATTACAGTCGCCACATGACGAAGTGGGAATACGCGACCGTGCCGCTGCTCGTACACGCGACGAAGCAGATCCTGGACACCTGGGGCGAGGACGGCTGGGACCTCGTCCAGGTCGTGCCGGGTCCGAACAACCCCGAGCAGTTGGTGGCCTACCTCAAGCGGGAGAAGCAGGCATGAGTGCGATCGAGCAGAAGCTCGCCTCGCTGGGGATGAAGCTCCCGGCCGTCGCGGCGCCGCTCGCCTCGTACGTCCCGGCGGTGCGCTCCGGCGCGTACGTCTACACCGCGGGGCAGCTGCCGCTGGTCGAGGGCAAGCTGCCGGTGACCGGCAAGGTCGGCGCCGAGGTGACGCCGGAGGAGGCCAAGGAGCTGGCGCGCACCTGCGCGCTCAACGCCCTGGCCGCCGTGAAGTCCGTGGTCGGTGACCTGGACCGGATCGTGCGCGTCGTCAAGGTCGTCGGCTTCGTCGCCTCGGCGACGGACTTCACCGGGCAGCCGACCGTCGTCAACGGCGCGAGCGAGCTGCTCGGCGAGGTGCTGGGCGACAAGGGCATCCACGCGCGCAGCGCGGTCGGTGTCGCGGTGCTTCCGCTGGACGCACCCGTCGAGATCGAGTTCCTGGTCGAGGTCGAGGACTGAGCCGGTCCGCAGCGGCCTGACGGAGCGGACCGGCCTGACGGGCCGGCCGCCGCCGCGGAGTGCCACTCGAACATCCTCCTGGCAGCGCATAGCATCCGGCCATGTCCACTACCAATGGCCAGTGGTACCCGCCGGAATGGCCGGACCGGATCAGGGCGCTCGCGAGCGGCGAACTCACGCCGGTGGCGCCGCGCAGGGCCGCGACCGTGATGCTGCTCAAGGACACGTCCTCCGGGACGGCCGTCCACATGCTCCGCAGACGCGCCTCCATGGCTTTCGCCGGGGGCGCGTACGCGTATCCGGGCGGCGGCGTGGACCCGCGGGACGAGCGCGAGGTCGCCTGGGCGGGACCGGCGCGCGAGGTGTGGGCCGCACGCCTGGGCACCGACGCGACCGCGGCCCAGGCCATCGTCTGCGCGGCGGTACGCGAGACCTTCGAGGAGGCGGGCGTGCTGCTGGCCGGGGCGAGGGGGGACACCGTCGTCGACGACACGACGGACGACACCTGGGAAGCCGACCGCGCGGCGCTGGTCGCCCGCGAGCTGTCCTTCGCCGACTTCCTGACCCGCCGCGGCCTGGTGCTCCGCTCCGACCTGCTGGGCGGCTGGGCGCGCTGGATCACGCCCGAGTTCGAGCCGCGCCGCTACGACACCTGGTTCTTCGTGGCCGCGCTGCCGAAGGGCCAGCGCACCCGCAACGCCTCGACGGAGGCGGACCGTACGGTCTGGGTCCGGCCCGAGGACGCGGCGGCCGGCTACGACCGGGGCGAGCTGCTGATGATGCCGCCGACGATCTCCACGCTGCGCCAGCTGCTGCCCTACGGCAGCGCGGCCGAGACGCTGGCCGCTTCGGCGGGCCGGGATCTCACGCCGGTACTGGCCCGCGCGGAGCTGTCCGACTCCGACGGCGAGATCGTGCTGAGCTGGCCGGGGCACGATGAGTTCACGAAGCGGATCACTTCTACGGGCGGGGCCGGCGGGGGCGTGACCGGCGCGGGCGGGGGCGCGACCGGCACCGGCGCGAGCCCCCCGGGGCCGGCTGCTCCCGGCGGCACGGCGTCCACGACTGAGACCTCCGCGACCGAGACCTCCACAACCGAGACCGTCACGAAGACTGACGCTTCCACGACCGAACCTTCTACGGGCGGAGCCTCCGCATGACCTACGCAGCCTCCCTGCCCGGACAGCCCCGCGGCGGGGACATCGCCGGCCCGGCGACGGACCGGGCGGTCTGCGTCCTGGCGCCGAACGCCTCCGCGATGACTCTGGACGGCACCAACACCTGGATCATCGCCGAGCCGGACTCGGACCTGGCGGTCGTCATCGACCCCGGCCCGCTGGACGAGGGCCACCTGCGCGCGGTCATCGACACCGCGGCGCGAGCGGGCAAGCGGATCGGGCTGACGCTGCTCACCCACGGCCACCCGGACCACGCGGAGGGCGCGGGCCGCTTCGCCGAACTGACCCGTACCCACGTACGCGCCCTGGACCCGGCGCTGCGCCTCGGCGACGAGGGCCTGGGCGCGGGGGACGTCATCACCACGGGCGGGCTCGAACTCGCCGTCGTACCGACCCCCGGGCACACCTCCGACTCGCTCTCCTTCCACCTCCGGGCCGACGCCGCCGTGCTCACCGGCGACACGGTCATCGGACGCGGCACGACCCTCGTCGCGCATCCGGACGGGCGGCTCGGGGAGTACCTCGACTCGCTGCGGCTGTTGCGCTCGATGACCGTCGACGACGGCGTCACCACGATCCTGCCGGGCCACGGGCCGGTGCTGAACGACGCTCAGGGCGCCGTCGAGTTCTACCTCGCGCACCGGGCGAACCGCCTGGCGCAGGTCGAGACAGCGGTGGAGGCGGGCTACCGCGACCCCTCCGAGGTGGTCGCCCACGTCTACGCCGACGTCGACCGCTCGCTGTGGCCGGCCGCCGAGCTGTCGGTGCGGGCCCAGCTCGACTATCTGGGCGAGCATGGGCTGATCTGAGGGCGCGGCCTGGGCGGTCCGCCTGGGCCGGTCCGACGGCGTGCACGCGGCGTGCACGCGGGGGTGCAGAGCGTGGGCGGGGGCGTGCGGTGCGGTCCGAGCGCCCGGCGCGGGGCAGCGCGTACGAGCGGAGGGGCGCTCCACCGTCGTGGTGGAGCGCCCCTCCGGCAGTTCGTGCGTGTTTCGCTTCTCCGGCGCGGGATGTGAGCCGTACGGATGGTGTGAGCTGTACGGGCGATGCGAGCCGTACGGGCCGCGCAGGCGGGCCCGTACAAGCAGGGGCCGCCCCTGGGGCTCGTACCGCCCCGCAGGCCTCGTACGCCCCGCGCAGGTGCGTCGGACAGCCGCCAGACAGCATCGGACGGCCGTCAGGGCAGGACCGGACTGTGCCGTCCGGCGATATCCGAACGGCCGTCAGGCGATACGCGTCAGCGCGACCGCTTCGCCAGCCGCTCGACGTCCAGCAGGATCACCGCGCGGGCTTCGAGCCGCAGCCAGCCGCGGCCGGCGAAGTCCGCGAGGGCCTTGTTGACCGTTTCGCGGGAGGCGCCGACGAGCTGGGCCAGCTCTTCCTGGGTCAGGTCATGGACGACGTGGATGCCCTCCTCCGACTGCACGCCGAAGCGGCGCGACAGGTCGAGGAGCGCCTTGGCCACGCGGCCGGGCACGTCGGAGAAGACCAGGTCCGACATCGAGTCGTTGGTGCGCCGCAGCCGTCGGGCGACGGCGCGCAACAGGGCGGTGGCCACCTCCGGCCGGGCGTTGAGCCAGGGCTGCAGGTCGCCGTGGCCGAGGCCGAGCAGCTTGACCTCGGTCAGCGCGGTGGCGGTGGCGGTGCGCGGGCCCGGGTCGAACAGCGACAGCTCGCCGATCAGCTCACCGGGGCCGAGGACGGCGAGCATGTTCTCGCGGCCGTCCTGGGACGTCCGGTGAAGCTTCACCTTGCCCTCGGTGACCACATAGAGCCGGTCGCCGGGGTCACCTTCGTGGAAAAGGGCATCGCCTCGTGCGAGGGTCGCCTCTCCCATGGAGGCGCGCAGCTCAGCGGCCTGCTCGTCATCGAGCGCCGCAAAGAGCGGGGCGCGCCGCAGAACGTCGTCCACGAGTTCTCTCCTTGTCGACATGCTCAGGGTGACCGTTGTCCCCATCATGCCGGACGTAAAACAGTGCGATCGATCACAAGGATGCCGGACGACTGTCGCGGCGCGTACGGCAGGGGGCGGATTGGGGTGTGTATTGGCCGTGGCCCGGGTGAATGTCGGTGCCTGGCCTTACGCTGGCCGAGTGTCCAATACGCCGGTGAGAGCACAGGGCAAGGGGGCCGGGCGGGTGACCGGGGTCCGTAATTCCGCTGTGGGCGAACAGTCGCCCGCCAACACTTTGAAGGCCGCAAAAGCAGTGGAAACGCCGAAAAAGCCCCGATCCATACGAAAGCCCGCCGAGGCCGCGCAGAAGCCGGCTCCGGGCGAGCCGAAGGCGACCAAAGCCGCGGTGAAGGCGACCAAAGCCGCGCCGAAGACCGCCAAGGCCGAGCCGAAGACGGCCAAGCGCGTGTCGGACGCCGCCGAAGGCCGGCCGAAGCCGGCCAAGGGCGAGTCGCGGCTCGGCATGATCCGCCGTGCCCGCCGCATCAACCGCGAGCTCGCCGAGGTCTACCCGTACGCCCACCCCGAGCTCGACTTCGAGAACTCCTTCGAGCTGCTGGTGGCCACGGTCCTCTCCGCGCAGACCACCGACCTGCGGGTGAACCAGACGACCCCGGCGCTCTTCGCTGCCTACCCCACCCCCGAGGACATGGCGGCGGCCGACCCTGAGGCGCTGGAGCAGCTGATCCGGCCCACCGGGTTCTTCCGGGCCAAGGCCAGGTCGCTGCTCGGCCTGTCCGCCGCGCTGCGTGACAGGTTCGGCGGCGAGGTGCCGGGCCGGCTGGAGGATCTGGTGACGCTGCCCGGCGTCGGCCGCAAGACGGCGAACGTGGTCCTGGGCAACGCCTTCGGCGTACCGGGCATCACCGTCGACACGCACTTCGGGCGGCTGGTGCGGCGCTTCGGCTGGACCGACCAGGAGGACCCGGTGAAGGTCGAGGCGGAGATCAGCGAGATCTTCCCGAAGGGCGAGTGGACGATGCTCTCGCACCGCGTCGTCTTCCACGGCCGCCGTGTCTGCCACTCCCGCAAGCCCGCGTGCGGCGCCTGCCCGATCGCGCCGCTCTGCCCCTCGTACGGTGAGGGCGAGACCGACCCGGAGAAGGCGAAGAAGCTGCTCAAGTACGAGATGGGCGGCCTGCCGGGCCAGCGCCTCAAGCCGCCGCCGGGCTACCCGGGCGAGCCCGCGCCGCCGCTGGGAGCCGAGTGAGCGCCCGGCCCGTCCGCGGCCCGCGTACGGGCGGCGGGACCGGTCCGGCGCGTCACCGTGGAGGATGCGTATGACGAGTGCGAAAGACACCTTCGGCGGTGAGATCACGCTCAGCGAGCAGGGCCTGCCCGACTGGCTCACCGCCGTGGCGCGGGCGTCCCACACGATCGAGCCGCAGCAGCTCAGCCGGTTCCTGCCGCCCGCGGTGGGAGGCCGGAAGTCCGCTGTCCTGATCCTGTTCGGCGAGGGGGAGCGCGGGCCCGAGCTGCTGCTCATGGAGCGGTCGAGCAGCCTGCGCTCGCACGCGGGGCAGCCCTCCTTCCCCGGCGGTTCACTCGACCCGCAGGACGGCGACCCGGAGCGGGACGGCCCGCTGCGCGCCGCGCTGCGCGAGGCCGAGGAGGAGACCGGCCTCGACCCGGCGGGGGTGCAGCTGTTCGGCGTGCTGCCCCGGCTCTACATCCCGGTCAGCGAATTCGTCGTGACACCCGTCCTCGGCTGGTGGCGCAGACCGAGCCCGGTGGCCCCGGTCGACGCGGCCGAGACCGCGCGGGTCTTCACCGTTCCGGTGGCGGATCTCACGGACCCCGCCAACCGTGTGACGACCCGGCACCCGAGCGGCCACCGCGGACCGGCGTTCGCCGTCGGAGGCGCGCTGGTCTGGGGGTTCACCGCCGGGGTGATCGACCGCATTCTGCATTACTCGGGCTGGGAGCGGCCCTGGGACAGCAGCAGACAGGTGCCACTCGACTGGCGTGCATGAGACGGTATGGCGGTGCTTCATCTCCCGGGGGCCCCTCGGGGGATCGTGACATCGGCGGTCGGCGCCGCGGACCTCTGACCACCCACCGGGCATCCGGTGACCCCACCGGGCATCCGGGCCGGTGACGTCTATGCGAGGCAAACTTCGGTGAACGTGCTGGATATCCTGCTGCTGCTCGCCGCCGTGTGGTTCGCGGTGGTGGGCTACCGCCAAGGCTTCGTCGTCGGCATCCTGTCGGTGATCGGGTTCATCGGCGGCGGCCTCATCGCGATCTATCTGCTGCCCCTGGTCTGGAACGAGGTCTCGGAGGACTCGTCGCCGGGCTCCTTCGGCGCGGTCGCCGCGGTGGTCGTAGTGATCATCTTTGCCTCGGTCGGCCAGGCGATCACCACGCATCTGGGCAATAAGCTGCGCCGCTTCATCACCTGGTCACCGGCCCGCGCGCTGGACGCGACCGGTGGCGCGCTGGTCAATGTGCTGGCGATGCTGCTCGTCGCCTGGCTGATCGGCTCCGCCCTGGCCGGCACCTCGCTGCCGACGCTCGGCAAGGAGGTCCGCAACTCCAAGGTGCTGCTCGGCGTCTCGCGGGTGATCCCGGACGAGACCAATACCTGGTTCGCTGACTTCAGCGCGGTGCTCGCGCAGAACGGCTTCCCGCAGGTCTTCGCGCCGTTCTCGAACGAGCCCATCACCTCTGTGCCGGCCCCCGACCCGAAGCTGGCCAGCAGCCCGGTCGCGGGCCGCGCCAAGCAGAGCATCGTCAAGGTGGTCGGCACCGCGCAGAGCTGCAACAAGGTCCTGGAGGGCACCGGCTTCGTCTTCGGCAGGAACCGCGTGATGACCAACGCGCATGTCGTCGGCGGGGTCGACGAGCCGACCGTGCAGATCGGCGGCGAGGGCAAGCTCTACGACGCCAAGATCGTGCTCTACGACTGGGAGCGCGACATCGCGGTGCTCAGCGTGCCCTCGCTGGACGCGCCCTCGCTGAAGTTCACCGGGGGCGACGCCAGGAGCGGCGACGGCGCGATCGTCGCCGGCTACCCGGAGAACGGCGCCTTCGACGTCCGCCCGGCGCGGGTGCGCGGCCGGATCTCCGCGAACGGCCCCGACATCTACCACCGTGACACCGTCCGGCGTGATGTGTACTCGCTCTTCGCCACGGTCCGGCAGGGCAACTCGGGCGGCCCGCTGCTCACTCCGGACGGCCGGGTGTACGGCGTGGTGTTCGCCAAGTCCCTGGACGACGCGAACACCGGCTACGCCCTCACCGCCGACGAGATCCGCGAGGACATCGTCAAGGGGCGTACGGCCTCCCGGACGGTGGACAGTCAAGGCTGCGCTATGTGATCGCGATGTGACGGAGTGACGAGCGGCGTCGGCGCGCCGGATGTGATGGCGCGCCGGATGCCGCTCGGTCGCGGCGGGCACCACGAGAATTCAGTCGCGTGGGAATTCAGGCGCGTGGGAGATCAGCCGCGGGATCAGCCGCGCGGGAGCGGTCGCCAGTCGCGCGGCAGCCGTCGCCCGGGATCAGTTGCGCGGATGCCGCAGGCGCGCGCTCACCCAGCGCGCGCGGCGGCGCAGGATATGTGGAATGCCCAGGGGTTGGGTTCTGCTGCTCGGATCGCTCGAAGAGTGATCCGGCGCGCCCCTCTCCCGGATTCCGAGCGCGGCGGCCGCGCGCCGGTTGTGTGACACATCACGGTAGTCGTGCGTCCAACCCATACCCCGCACTGTGCCCGTGGTCCAAGGTCGGTAATCACCTGTGGGTCCGTCAATTGGCCTATGCGCCCGGCAATTGGCTGTTCGATGGACGCTTGTTCTGGTCCCGTTCGGCACCCGTCCGATTCCGGCTCGATTCCGGCCATCGGTGTCCGTTTAACGGTGCTTGATGACCAGTGTCCGACTACCGGCGTCCGAGTACCGGTGCCCGACTACCGGTCGGGTTCGGGGTCCTTGAGCCAGTTGATGAGCTCCGTGGAGAAGGCGATCGGGTCCTCCTCGTGCGGGAAGTGCCCGAGCCCGTCGAACAGCCGCCAGCGGTACGGGGCCTCCACGTACTCCCCGGAGCCCGCCGCGCTGCGCGTACGCATCACCGGATCGAGCGACCCGTGCAGATGCAAGGTCGGCACCCGCACCGGCCGCCGCATCCGGCGGTTGAACTGGATGCCGTCCGGCCGCGCCATCGAGCGCACCATCCAGCGGTACGGCTCGATCGAGCAGTGCGCCGTCGACGGGATCATCATCGCCTGCCGGTAGACCTCCACGGCGTCGTCCTCGGGCAGCCGCGGCCCGGACCACTCGCGGACCAGCCGGCCGACCATCGAGGCGTCGTCCGCGAGCAGCTGCCGCTCCGGCAGCCACGGCCGCTGGAAGCCCCAGATGTACGAACCGGCCGTGCTCTGCCGGAAGTCGCCGAGCATGGCGGAGCGCCAGCGCCGCGGGTGCGGCATCGAGGACACCACGAGCCGCCGGACCAGCTTCGGCCGCATCACGGCCGCCGTCCAGGCGAGGTATCCGCCCAGGTCGTGCCCCACCAGCGCCGCGTCCGGTTCGCCGAGCGAGCGGATCACGCCGGTGACATCGAGCGCCAGATTGCCCGGGTCGTAGCCGCGGGGCGTACGGTCGCTGCCGCCGACGCCGCGCAGATCCATCGCCACCGCGCGGAAGCCGGCGTCGGCGAGCGCGGACAGCTGGTGCCGCCATGACCACCAGAACTGCGGGAAGCCGTGCAGCAGCAGCACCAGCGGTCCCTCGCCCATCTCGGCGATGTGGAAGCGCGCGCCGTTCGCCGCGACCTCCCGGTGCGTCCAGGGCCCGTCGGGGCGTACGACCGACGAGGGGGTCCGGGACGGAGTGGATGGCGCGGGCACCGCCGAGGTGTCGGAAAGCGTCATACGGACGAGCGTGTCACATCCACGGCCAGTGGGCTCCCGTCGGCCGTCACGCGCGGATGCGGCTTGACGCTCCCCAGTACGGACGCGGTCTGTTTGGCCGAAGCGATGGTCTTCTCCGGCGGCTTGACCTTCTTGAACTTGGCGACGGCGAACAGCCCGAGCAGGGCCGCGAGCAGCAAGTAGGCCCCGCCGACGATCAGGAAAGACCAGGCGAGCCCGAGGCCCAGATGGTGGATGCCGTAGGCCGCGGCGAAACTCAGCACCGGGAGCGCGAACAGGGCCAGCACCCCGGCCGCGCCGATGGCGCTGCCACCGATGCCGACGCGCTTGGCGTCCTGCCGCAGTTCGGCCTTGGCCAGTGCGATCTCGTCGTGCACCAGCGCGGACAGCTCGGTCGTGGCCGAGGCCACCAGCTGCCCGAGGCTGCGGTTCGCGCCGTCGTCGGCTGCGCTCATCGCGTTCTCCCTCTACTCATCAGCGGTCATGCACGGTCATGCACGGTCATGTTCGGTCATGCGGTGCTCGTCGGCCGGGGGCCGTCGTACGCCGGTCGTCATTCGGCGGTCATTACCCGTGGGTTTCCGCTACCGCCTCAGATCATGCCGGACCATCGTGCTTCGCGCTGCTCCCGTCGGCCACTTCGGCCAGCCGACGGTGTTCGGCCGCCCGCGCATCGAGGATGTCGGCCATCCGGAGGTGGTAGGCCGGATCGTCCGCCTCGTAGACGTCCGGGATGCCGTCCTGGTCCTCGTCCCGCTCCTCCTCCTCGCACAGCTTCCGGTACTTGTCGTTGCGCAGCTTGAGCAGCACGCAGGCCAGCGCCGCGGCGAGCAGCGAGCCGATCAGCACCGCCGCCTTCACCTCGTCGGCCAGCGCCGGGTCATCGGCGAAGGCCAGTTCGCCGATGAGCAGCGAGACGGTGAAGCCGATCCCGGCGAGCGAGGCGACGGCGAACACATCGCTCCACGCGAGGTCGTCGTTGAGCTGGGCCTTGGTGAACCGGACGGCGAGCCAGGAGCCGCCGAAGATGCCGAAGGTCTTGCCGAGGACCAGGCCAGCGACCACGCCCAGCGTCTCCGGCCGGGTGAACACGTCGGCGACGGCCTGGCCGGAGATGGAGACCCCGGCGGCGAACAGCGCGAACAGCGGGACGGCGAGGCCGGCCGACACGGGCCGTACGAGGTGCTCGATGTGCTCGGCGGGCGAGTGCTCCTCGCCGTCCCGGAGCGTGCAGCGCAGCAGCAGGCCCATCGCGACGCCCGCGACCGTGGCGTGCACGCCGCTGGCGTGCATCAGCGCCCAGATGACGAGGGCGAGCGGGAGGTAGATGTACCAGCCGCGGACGCCCTTGCGGTGCAGGACCCAGAAGACGACCAGGCCGAGTACGGACAGCCCGAGGGCGACGAAGTCGATGTCCTTGGTGAAGAAGACCGCGATGATCAGGATCGCGAAGAGGTCGTCGACGACCGCGAGGGTGAGCAGGAAGGCGCGCAGCGCGGACGGCAGTGAGGTGCCGATGACCGCGAGGACGGCGAGCGCGAAGGCGATGTCGGTGGCGGTCGGGACCGCCCAGCCGCTCATGTCGCCCCCGGCGGAGGCGTTGACGGCGACGTAGACGAGGGCGGGGACGATCATGCCGCAAAGCGCCGCGACCACCGGCAGGGCCGCCGCCTTGGGGTCGCGCAGCTCGCCCGCGACGAGTTCGCGCTTGAGCTCGATGCCGGCGACGAAGAAGAAGATGGTCAGCAGGCCGTCCTTGGCCCAGGACGCCACCGAGAGGTTCAGGTGCAGCGACTCGGGGCCGAAGCTGAAGTCCTTGACGTCCCGGTAGAAGCCGTCGAGCGGGGTGTTCGCGAGGACGAGCGCGAGGATGGCCGCGACCAGCAGCAGGACACCGCCGACCGTCTCGGTGCGCAGCGCGTCCGCGATGAAGGTTCGTTCGGGCAGTCCTTGACGTCCGAGGAACTTGCGGCTGGTGGGTGCGGACAAGGGGATGACCTCCGGTCGGGTTCGGCAGCGGAGCCGCAGCCGAAACACAGCTGTGGCAGTTGCCGACCAGACTTCCCGGCGCACCATTCGTTCTTGTCGCGTTGTTGACGCGGCAGTCACTCTACCCGGGGGGCGCGCGAGGGCTATCCGGCGATCTTCACTTTACGGTCGGGCGGGGCGCCCGGCGCGGTGCCGGACGCCCCGTACGGCGGCTGCGTGTGCCGCTGTGCCGCGGTGTCTCACGGCTGCCCGGTGTGCTCAGTCCTCGGTGGAGGCGCTGGGCAGCTTGGTCTGGATGAGGTCCATCACCGAGGAGTCGGTGAGCGTGGTGACATCGCCCAGCTCGCGGTTCTCGGCGACGTCGCGCAGCAGCCGGCGCATGATCTTGCCGGAGCGGGTCTTCGGCAGCTCGGCCACCGTCATGATCCGCTTGGGCTTGGCGATCGGGCCGAGCGCCTTGGCGACATGGGCCCGCAGCTCCGCGACGAGTCCCTCGTCCTCGGCGTTGGCGGTGCCGCGCAGGATGACGAAGGCGACGATCGACTGAGTGGTCTGCGGGTCGGCCGCGCCGACGACCGCTGCTTCGGCGACCTTCGGGTGCGAGACGAGGGCCGACTCGACCTCGGTGGTCGAGATGTTGTGGCCGGAGACGAGCATGACGTCGTCGACCCGGCCGAGCAGCCAGATGTCGCCGTCGTCGTCCTTCTTGGCACCGTCGCCCGCGAAGTACTTGCCCTCGAACCGGGACCAGTAGGTGTCGCGGTAGCGCTGGTCGTCGCCCCAGATCGTACGGAGCATGGCCGGCCATGGTTCGGTGAGGACGAGGTAGCCGCCCCCGCCGTTCGGGACGTCCTTGGCCTCGTCGTCGATGACGGTCGCGCAGATGCCGGGGACGGCGATCTGCGCGGAGCCGGGCTTGGTCGCGGTGACCCCGGGCAGCGGGCTGATCATGATGCCGCCGGTCTCGGTCTGCCACCAGGTGTCGACGACCGGGGTGGCGTCGGCGCCGATGTGCTTGCGGTACCAGATCCAGGCCTCGGGGTTGATCGGCTCGCCGACCGAGCCCAGGATGCGCAGCGACGACAGGTCGAACTTGGCCGGGATGTCGTCGCCCCACTTCATGCAGGCGCGGATCGCGGTCGGGGCGGTGTAGAAGATCGTGACGCCGTACTTCTGCACCAGCTCCCACCAGCGGCCCTGGTGCGGGGTGTCCGGGGTGCCCTCGTAGAGCACTTCGGTGGCGCCGTTGGCGAGCGGCCCGTAGACGATGTACGAGTGGCCGGTGACCCAGCCGACGTCCGCCGTGCACCAGAAGACGTCGGTCTCCGGCTTGAGGTCGAAGACGGCGCTGTGGGTGTACGCCACCTGGGTGAGGTAGCCGCCGGTGGTGTGCAGGATGCCCTTGGGCTTACCTGTCGTACCGGAGGTGTAGAGGATGAAGAGCGGGTGCTCGGCGTCGAACGCCTCGGGGGTGTGCTGCTCCGACTGGCGGTCGACCACGTCGTGCCACCAGACGTCGCGGCCCTCGGTCCAGACGCCGCCGGCCTCTTCGAGCGACTGGCCGGTGCGGCGGACCACCAGGACGCTGCGGACGTTCTCGGTGCCGGGGCGGGTCAGCGCCTCGTCCACGGCGGGCTTGAGCGCGGAGGGCTTGCCGCGCCGGTAGCCGCCGTCGGCGGTGATGATGACGCGGGCGTCGGCGTCGTTGATACGGGTCGCCAGGGCGTCGGCGGAGAAGCCGCCGAAGACCAGTGAGTGCGGGGCTCCGATGCGGGCGCAGGCCAGCATCGAGATGACGGCCTCCGGGATCATCGGCAGGTAGATCGCGACCCGGTCGCCGGTCCGCACGCCGAGTTCGATCAGCGCGTTGGCGGCCTTGGAGACCTCGTCCTGCAACTGGGCGTAGGTGATGGAGCGGGTGTCGCCGGGCTCGCCCTCGAAGTGGATGGCGACCCGGTCGCCGTTGCCCGCCTCGACGTGCCGGTCGACGCAGTTGTAGGCGACGTTGAGCTTGCCGTCCGCGAACCACTTCGCGAACGGCGGGTTCGTCCAGTCGAGGGTCTCGGTCGGCTCGGTGGACCAGCTCAGCCGCCGGGCCTGCTCGGCCCAGAAGCCCAACCGGTCCGCTGCGGCCTGTTCGTACGCCTCCGAGGTGACATTGGCGTTGGCGGCCAGATCGGCGGGCGGCGCGAACCGCCGCTCCTCACGCAGCAGGTTGGCCAGGCTTTCGTTGCTCACGACATGTCCCTTCCCAGGGTGTCCTTTGTGTCCCGGGCCATAGCTCATCAGCCCGCGGCACACCCTGACAAGGGCTGTTGGAAAATATTGGTTTAGACCTCTACTCGATCATGCCTCACATGGGGTTCGGGGCGGACCGCGGAGAAGGTCCCCGAGGTGGGATCGAGGACGTACGCCTGCGCCTCGGCGACGTGGAAGTACATCCCCTGCAGCTGCAACGAGCCCTCCGCGACCCGGCGGGCCACACAGCCGTGAGCCATCAGATGATCGAGCTGCTGCATGATGTTGACCAGGCTCAGCCGCTCCACGTCGTCGGCGACGGGCCGGTTGGCGAGGGCGACTTCGCCGCGCCCCAGGCGGCCGATCCGCGACATCCGGGCCAGGCTGGGGCGGCCGTGCCGCAGCCAGCGCGCGAGCGGGGTCTGCGCGCCGGGCTCATGGGAGGAGCCCAGCAGCGCTTGCATCGCGCCGCAGCCGGAGTGCCCGCACACGGTGATGCTGCCGACGCCGAGGACCTCGACCGCGTACTCGATGGCCGCGCCCACCGAATCGCACGCGGCGTCGGATCCCGGGGGCGGCATGAGGTTGCCGACGTTGCGCACGGTGAACAGATCGCCGGGGCCGCTCGATGTGATCATGCTCGTCACCAGGCGGGAGTCCGCGCAGGTCAGGAACAGCTGGGTGGGGCGCTGCCCCTCGCGGGCGAGCCGGGCCAGCTCCTCGCGCACCAGCGGCGCGGTGTTGCGCTGGAAGGCGCTCACGCCGCCGAGCAGTTGGCTGCCGGCCGGTTCGGCGGCGGTTCTCGCGCCGGGGCGGGTGCAGTGGTGGTTGCGCCAGGGCGTCCAGGGGCGGCAGGCGTGCGCGCTGGCCGGCTCCGTGATCGGCCGCCCGGACCGGCCGCCGAGGCTGACCCAGCCGCCGTGCGTACGGTGCGCCTGCGACCAGGACTGGAGGGCGTCGTACGCGGCGTGGTCCATGAAGGAGCCGCGCAGCTCGATCACGACGCCCGCGCCGGTCGGCACCTGCGCGAGGGTCCGGGTCAGCTGGGGCACCGCGAGGAAGGTCAACTGCCCGCTGACGCGCACCCGGTGGCAGTCGGCCTCCTCGGTCACGGTGACCCGGGTGTGGGTGAGCCGCCGCAGCGAGGTGAAGGCGGCGACGCCGATGCCGGCCACCACGCCCTGGAGCACACCGAACACCACGACGCCGCCGATCGTCGCCGCGTACACCGGGAACTCCCGGTGCCGCTGGACGTGCCGGATGTGCGCGAAGCTGACCATCTTCACGCCGACCACCATCACCAGGGCGGCGAGCGCGGCCAGCGGGATCAGCTCCAGCACCCCGGCCAGCAGGCCCGCGCAGAGCAGCACCCAGACGCCGTGCAGCACCGTGGCGTTGCGGGTCGCGGCGCCGGCCTTCACATTGGCCGAGCCGCGGATCGCCCCGCCGGTCACGGCCAGCCCGCCCAGCAGCCCGGACACGACGTTGGCAAGACCTTGAGCTGCCAGTTCACGGTCCAGCCGGGCCGGTCCGACCCGACTGCCGGGCACCGCGGCGGGCACGGCGGGCACGGCGGGCACTGCGGGCACTGCGGGCACTGCGGGCACTGCGGCAGGTTGTGCGGCACGCAGCCGGTCAACCGCGACGGCGGACAGCAGCGACTCCATGCTCGCCACCAGAGTGACGGTGAGGACGGCGGCGACCAGCCCCACCACCGGCCCCTGCGGCACCTCGGGCAGCACCCGCAGGTTCCAGGACGGCAGTTCGACGCGCGGCAGCGACAACCCCGCGCTCACGAGGGTGGCGGCCACCACGGCGACGAGCGCGGACGGGATCGTACGCAGCCCCCGCCCGTAGCGGCCCGGCAGCAGCGGCCAGGCGACGAGCAGCGCGACGGTGAGCGCGCCGATCAGCAGCGCGGCCGGGTGCGCGTCGGCGAGCTGGGCGGGCAGCGCGGCGAGATTGTCCAGCGCCGAGCTGTCGGGGCTGCCGCCGAGCACCACGTGCAACTGTCCGACGGCGATGGCGACGCCGATGCCCGCGAGCATCCCGTGCACGATGGCCGGGCTGACGGCCAGCGCGGCGCGGGCCACCCGCAGCAGACCGAGCAGGAGTTGGGCGACCCCGGCCAGCACGGTGATGCAGCAGGTCGCCCGCCAGCCGTAGCGCTGCACCAGATCGGCGGTGACCACCAGCAGGCTGGTGGCGGCGCCGCTGACCTGGAGCGGTGCGCCGCCCAGTAGCCCGGCGACGATGCCGCCGACGGCCGCGGCGACCAGCCCGGCCTGGAGCGGTGCGCCGGTGGCGAGGGCGACGCCGAGGGAGAGCGGAATGGCGAGCAGGAAGACGACGATCGAAGCGGAGAGATCCCGGCGCCAGGCCGGCCGGTCGGGGCTCCGGTTCCGGTTCCGGTTCCGCTCGCGGCCCCGGTTCCGGTCTTGGTTCTGGTCGAGGAATGGTGGCTTGCGCATGGTCCCGTCTCCTCCGGAGCGGCGCGGCGCGCACTGGGGCGCGGCCGTGGGTCACGGGTGTGCTGTGGCGGGAGAGATGTGAGTCGGCAGGCCGGTATCACGGTCGGTGAGAAGCCGGTGACTCTCAAGCGTCGGTAAATGGATCGTAATGCCAGGTAAAGGAGTAAGGAAGCCCTAATCGACCAAGAGGGCTTGTGTTCCGCCTTTAGGGTGAATATTCGTTTTATTCCGCTTGTCGTCTCATCTTGATATTTCGGACATGTCACCTTGGTCCGCAATGCGTCCGTGATGGCCGTCCAGGGATGAGGTGGGCTGATGACAGCTGCATGGAGAGTGGTCGCGAGCCTCCTCGCGACGACAGCACTGGCAGCGGGGACAGCGGGATGCTCGGAGCGGGCGCAGACCGAATCGGACAACGCGCGCAAGGACGCGCCGGACCGCAAGCACGTCCAGCAGCCCCGGCCGGCCAAGCAGGTGCGGCTGATCGGCGACGGTTCGACCTCGTACACCGGAGCGCAGCCGCACCAGCCGACGGCCGAGCGGCTCAAGCCAGGCGCGCGGCCCCCGCAGTTCGTCGTCTTCTCCTGGGACGGCGCGGGCCAGGACGGCCAGAAGCTCTTCTCGCACTTCCGCAAGGTCGGCAGGAAGTACGACGCGGCGATGACCTACTTCCTCAGCGGCGTCTATCTGCTCCCCGGCGCGAAGAAGGAGCTCTACGACGCGCCGAAGCACCCCCGTGGGGCCTCCGACATCGGCTTCAACGACGCCAAGGGGATCAAGGCCACAGTCGCCCAGATCAGGGGCGCCTGGCTGGAAGGCAGCGAGATCGGCACCCACTTCAACGGCCACTTCTGCGGCCCCAACGGCGGCGTCGGCACCTGGTCCGAGCGGGAGTGGAAGACCGAGATCAAGGAAGCCCGGTCCTTCGTCAGGAACTGGCGGACCAACGCGAAGCTGAGGCAGGAGAAGTCGCTGCCCTTCGACTACGCCAAGGAGCTCGTCGGCGGACGCGCGCCCTGCCTCGAAGGCCAGAAGAACCTCATCCCGGCCGCCAAGGCGATGGGCTTCCGCTACGACTCCAGCTCCGTCGGCGGCCGTCAGGTCTGGCCGAGCCGGATCCACGGCGTCTGGGACTTCCCGCTCCAGCAGGTGCCGGTCCCCGGGCGGGCCTTCGAGACGCTGTCGATGGACTACAACTTCCTCGCCAACCAGTCCGGCACCACCAAGGGCGACCCGACGCGGCACGCGGCCTGGGGCCGCCAGATGCGGGGCGGCCTGGTCTCCGGCTTCAACCGGGTCTACCGGGGCAATCGCGCACCCATGTACATCGGCAACCACTTCGAGTCCTGGAACGGCGGCACCTATATGCGCGCCGTCGAGGGCACCATCAAGACCGTCTGCACCAAGAAGGGCGTGCGCTGCGTCTCCTTCAAGCAACTGGCCGACTGGCTGGACGCGCAGGACCCGAAGAACCTGAAGAAGCTGCGCACGCTGGACGTCGGGGAGAGGCCGAAGGGGGGCTGGGCCGGCTTCCTGGACGCCCAGCCCACCGAGCCGACCAGGCCGCCGGCGTTGGCCGTATCGGTCAAGCCGGTAGCGGAGTAGCGGCCTCCCGCTCATCGAGGACGAAGGCGGGGTCGACCTGGGCAGCCAGATCGGCCCCCGTCTTCGCGTTGCCCCAGCTCTCCGCGTTCTTCAGGTGGAAGTGCACCATCTGGCGGGTGTACCGCTCCCAGTCGCGCTGCTCGTACGAGGCGTCGGCGGCGTCGTGCAGGGCGCGCAGCGCACGGCGGTTGGCGGGCTCCAGCCGCTCGAAACGGGGCGGGCGCCCCTTTTCCATGGCCCGCACCCAGTCGGAGTGGCCGACCGTGACGAGCAGGTCCTCGCCGATCTCGTCGCGTAGGAAGGAGAGGTCGTCCGGGCCCTGCACCTTGTTGCCGACGACGCGCAGCTCGATGCCGAAGTCGCGGGCGTACTCCTTGTACTGGCGGTAGACCGAGATGCCCTTACGGGTGGGCTCGGCGACCAGGAACGTCATGTCGAAGCGGGTGAACAGCCCGGAGGCGAAGGAGTCCGAGCCGGCCGTCATGTCGACGACGACGTACTCGTCGCGGCCGTCGACGAGGTGGTTGAGGCACAGCTCCACGGCGCCGACCTTGGAGTGGTAACAGGCGACGCCCAGGTCGGTGTCGGTGAACGGGCCGGTCGCCATCAGCTGAACGGGGGCGCGACCGCCGTCGGTGAGCGCGCCGGAGCGTCCGGAGTCGCCACGGCTGCCGGAGCCGGCGGGGTCGCCGGAGCCGGCGGGGTCGTCCGCGCTCGCGTCGAACAGGTCGAGCAGCACCGGCCGGGCGCAAGCCTCGTACACCGGGTTGTCCTCGCCGACCCGCAACAGCCGGGAGCCCTCGCCCGGCGGAGTCGTCTTGATCATGGTTTCGGTGGAGGCGATCCGCGGGTTGGTGCCGCGGAGGTATTCCTTGATGAGGGGGAGGTGCGCGCCCATGGCAGGCAGTGCGGAGGACTCCGCCTCGTCCAGGCCGAGGGCCGCGCCCAGGTGTTGGTTGATATCGGCGTCCACCGCGACCACTGGGGTGCGGGTGGCTGCGAGGTGGCGGATGAACAGTGAGGACAGCGTGGTCTTACCGCTGCCGCCCTTCCCTACGAAAGCGATCTTCATGTTCACCAAGGGTAATCGCAAGAACGCTCCCAGTGAGGGGTCTGGGTGAAGAAGACCACTCTTTCGAGGGGTGTGGCCCATGAGTGCGTAGGCTCCTACCCATGAGTACGACAGCCGATCCGCTCGCCACCCTCGGCTCGCTTCCCGGCGTGGCCGACTCGGTGGATTCCGTACGCAAAGCCGTGGACCGGGTCTACGGGCACCGGGTGATGCGGCGGCGCAGCACCGAGATCACCTCCGAGGCGGCCCTGCGCGGGGCGCGCGGTTCCGCGGCGCTGTCCGGCGCCGACTGGGCGCTGGAAGAGGTGCGCCGACGCAGTGACTTCGGGGTCGAGGGCGAGCCGTGGACCGTGGGCGCCGCGCTGCGGCTGACCGCCGAGTGCGGCCAGCTGCTGAGCGTATGGCGGCAGTCGCCGCTGCGGGTGCTGGCCAGGCTGCACCTGGTCGCGGCCGGCGGAGGAGCGCCGGAGGACGCGGTGGGGCGGCCCCGGCTGGCGGGCGAGCCGGCCGATGAGCCGCTCGTCGAGCTGCGGCTGCCGGAAGCGGACGAGGTGGCCGGACGGCTGGAAGGGCTGGCGCGGCTGCTGCTCGCCGGGAGTGAGGCGCCGGCGCTGGTGACGGCGGCGGTGGTGCACGGCGAGCTGTTGACGCTGCGCCCCTTCGGCTCGCACAACGGGCTCGTCGCGCGGGCCGCCGAGCGGATCGTGCTGATCGACAGCGGGCTCGACCCGAAGTCGGTCTGTCCGCCCGAGGTCGGCCACGCCGAGCAGGGGCGGGCGGCTTACGTGGGGGCGCTGGAGAGCTTCGCCTCCGGTACGCCGGAAGGCGTAGCGGCGTGGATCGCGCACTGCGGGCGTTCGGCGGAGCTGGGCGCGCGGGAGAGCACGGCGGTCTGCGAGGCGCTGCAACGCGGCGCGGCCTGACCTACCGGAGCAGCCGCCCCGGTTCGGGCGGCGGTCGCTGGGCGGGCCGGCCGGCCTGAACGGGCGCGCCTGGTTCTTGGACGGAGCCATCCGGTTCCTGAACAGAGTTGCGGCGGCACCGGAATTGAAATCGGCACCGCCGCTGACACGTCCACCGAGTTACCATGCGTGCTTTGTATTTGCCCATCAGGCCGGGAGCTTGGCCCGTACCTGGTGCGACTGGCCCGTAATCGACGGGTCGGCGTCGCGTGGGTGCTCGGTTTTCGTGCTCGGTCCGTGGGGCCGTGATGCGTCGGGGGATCCTCCCGGATGCCCCTGGTCTCGCGGGCCGTTGAGTCCTTTCTACTCCTGTCGGGAATGAAGTGGAACCCCTCGCCGCAGATCTTTACTTTTAGCTTCAAATGCGGGCATAGGGTGCGCGCCGCCGATTGGCGTACCAGACCAGGCCCGCCGTGGCGGCGGCAGCGCCCACCGCGGCGACCGCGACGATTACCGGTCTCGGCGGCATGGACAGCCCGGCGGCGCGCTGTTTCAGCCGTACTGGGCGTACGAACGAGAGCACCGGCCAGCCCCGGGCGAGCGCCTCGCGGCGCAACGCGCGGTCCGGATTGACCGCGTGCGGGTGACCCACGGACTCCAGCATCGGGAGGTCGGTGACGGAGTCGCTGTAGGCGTAGCAGCGGGCGAGGTCGTAGCCCTCGCTCTCAGCCAGTCCGGCGATCGCGAGCGCTTTGGTCGGGCCGTAGGCGTAGTACTCGACCTCGCCGGTGAAGCAGCCGTCCTGGACGACCATCCGGGTGGCGACGACGCGGTCCGCGCCGAGCATCGCGCCGATCGGTTCCACGACCTCGGCGCCCGAGGTGCTGACGATCACCACGTCGCGGCCGGCTGTGTGGTGCTCCTCGATCAGGGAGGCGGCTTCGTCGTAAATGATCGGGTCGATGAGATCGTGCAGCGTCTCGGCCACGATTTCCTGAACTTGCCGTACATTCCAGCCACGGCAGAGCGCGGAGAGATAGTTGCGCATCCGCTCCATCTGGTCATGGTCGGCTCCGCCGATGAGGAAGACGAACTGTGCATATGCGGTGCGCAATACCGCCCGCCGGTTGATCAGGCCTCCTTGGTAGAAGGACTTGCTGAAGGTCAGAGTGCTTGATTTTGCAATGACCGTCTTGTCCAGGTCGAAGAAGGCGGCTGTACGAGGCAAGGAGTGGTTTTCCACAAGCTGAGCATATGGCCACCATTCGGCGTAAGCTGAGGCGCGTGGGTTTGCCTGAGAAGGCTCTCGGGTACACCATGGAAGTCACGGATCGTTCGCGACCGTGCTAACCCGGTCTGGCTCCTCCCCCCCCGAGTCGGACCGTGGGGACGACCCCCGCTCTCCCCCCCGGCGGGGGTCGTCGCATGTCCGGATACGTTTTGGCGGTCCGTACGGGGGATTGATCCCGGCTTCGCAGCCCTCCCTGACGCTCGTGCTCAGGCCGCTCCATGCCCTCCCCATGTCACCCAGCGTAATCTCTTGGATACCTTTGGGAAGTCCCTGGTTTGGGTGACGGAGTTATTTACAACTGGAGATTTGTCCACAGTTTCTTACCAAGATCCCCATTATTTTCGGCCCTGCCGCACGGTGATTCCCCGCGATGTTCGCGGACTTCCGAGTGCGGAGTGAGAGAGGGCGGGGACAGTGGCCGGATCCACAACACCTGATCGACCGACAATGGACGGCGGACCACAAGAGGGGCCGCTGATCGTCACAGAGGACGAAGGTCTGCTGGACGACTTGCTGCGCTTGTGCGCGGCGGCCGGGGCCGTTCCCGAAGTGGCGCATGGAATCCCCGCGCGTAGAGAACGCTGGGAGACGGCGCCGCTGGTACTGGTCGGCGCCGACTGCGCGGACCGGCTGCGCGGCGCCGCCCGCAGGCAAGGGGTGCTGCTCATCGGGCGGGACCTCGACGACCACGGCGTCTGGCGGCGGGCCGTCGATCTCGGCGCGGACCATGTGCTGTTCCTGCCGGACGCCGAGAGCTGGCTGGTGGACCGGATCGCCGACGTGGCGGAGGGTGTCGGCAGGCAGGCGCTGACCGTCGGAGTGATCGGCGGCCGGGGCGGCGCGGGGGCGAGCACGCTGGCCTGCGCGCTCGCGGTGACCGCCGCCCGGGATGGGCGGCGCACCATGCTCATCGACGGAGACCCGCTGGGCGGCGGCCTCGATGTGCTGCTCGGCGGCGAGGCGGCGGCGGGGCTGCGCTGGCCGGCCTTCGCCCAGTCGCGCGGGCGGGTCGGCGGCGGCGCGCTGGAGGAGGCGCTGCCCGAGCTGCACTCGCTGCGGGTCCTGAGCTGGGATCGAGGTGACTCGGTGGTCATCCCCTCGGCGGCGATGCGGTCGGTGCTGGCCGCGGCCCGGCGGCGGGGCGGTGTCGTCGTGGTGGATCTGCCGCGGCGGGTCGACGAGGCGGCGGCCGAGGCGCTCGCGCAGCTGGACATGGGTCTGCTGGTGGTGCCCCCGGAGCTGCGGGCCGTCGCCGCCGCGCAGCGGGTGGCCTCGATGGTGGGCATGGTGCTCCGCGATCTGCGGGCCGTGGTGCGCGGCCCCTGCGGGCCGGGGCTGCCGGACGAGGAGATCGCCCGGCTGCTGGGCCTCCCGCTGGCCGGCGAACTGCCGCCGGAGCCGGGCCTGTCGGCAGCCCTGGCGAGCGGCGCGCCGCCGGGAGGCAGTCGCGGCGGGCCGTTGGCGCGGTTCTGTTCGGAGTTCTGGGCGCAGGCGCTGCCCAGCGGCGGCGGAGTCGCCGTATGACGGCCGAACTGCTCGACGCCGTACGGGTGCGCCTCGCGCGGGCCGGGGCCGAGCCGACGCCCGCGCGGGTGGCCGCCGCGCTGCGGGAGGAGGGGCGGCTGCTCGGTGACACCGAAGTGCTGGGCGTCGTCGGCGCGTTGCGCTCCGAGCTGGTCGGCAGCGGTCCGCTGGAGGCGCTGCTCGCCGATCCGGAGGTCACCGATGTGCTGGTCACCGCGCCGGACGAGGTGTGGGTCGACCGAGGGGCCGGGCTGGAGCGGACCGGGGTCGGCTTTCCGGACGCGGCGGCGGTGCGCAGGCTCGCGCAACGGCTCGCGGCGGCGGCCGGACGCCGGCTGGACGACGCTCGGCCGTGGGTGGACGCGCGGCTGCCGGACGGGACACGGCTGCACGCGGTGCTGCCGCCGATCGCTGTCCGTTCCACCTGCCTGTCGCTGCGGGTGGTGCGGCCGCGAGCGTTCACCCTGGCGGAGCTGTCGGCGGCGGGGACGGTGCCGCCGGGCGGCGAGGCGCTGCTGCGGGCCGTACTCGACGCCCGGCTGTCCTTCCTGATCAGCGGGGGGACCGGCTCAGGGAAAACCACTCTGCTGAGTTCGTTGCTGGGACTGGTGGGGCCGGACGAGCGGATCGTACTGGCCGAGGACTCGGCGGAGTTGCGGCCCGACCATCCGCATGTGGTGCGGCTGGAGACCCGGCCGGCCAACCAGGAGGGCGTCGGGCGGGTCACCCTGCGGGACCTGGTCCGGCAGGCGCTGCGGATGAGGCCGGACCGATTGGTGGTCGGAGAGGTCAGGGGAGCTGAAGTCACCGACATGCTGGCCGCTCTGAACACCGGTCACGAGGGCGGCTGCGGCACGGTTCACGCGAACGCGGCCTCGGACGTGCCCGCGCGGCTGGAGGCGCTCGGCTGCACGGCGGGGCTCGACAGGCCTGCGCTGCACAGCCAGTTGGCGGCGGCCCTGTCCGTGGTGCTGCATCTGGCCCGGGACCGCTCCGGGCGGCGGCGGATCGCGGAGATCCATGTTCTGGAGCGGGACCGGGCGGGTCTGGTCACGACTGTGCCGGCCGTGGTCTGGGGCGCGGATGGATTCGTGGCGGAGCGGGGCCGGCCGCGGCTGGACCGGCTGTGTGCGCGGGGCGGTGAGGGGCTGTGATGGGAACTGTGGTGGCTGGCGCTGTGACGAGCGGCGCTGTGATGGGGAGCGAGTCCGCGGTGGCGGACCTGATGCCGGTGTACATGGCGATGCTGTGCGTGGCGGCGGCGGTGTGGCTGACCGGCGGGTGGGGCCGTTCGTCGCGACGGGTCCGCCTGCTGCTCGCCGGCGGACCCGTGATGCCTCCCGGTGCGGCCGGCGTGCCCTTCCGGGCTCGGGAACTGGCTCTGGTGGTGCGGGACGGCCTGGAGAAGCGCTGCGGCGGGCGCTGGGCGGTGCTCCGCCGGGCCCAGGAGTACGGCGGCCTGGCCTGGTGGTGTCTGCCGGCAGGGGCGCTGCTCGGACTCCTGGGGTCCTCCGTGCTGCCTCTGCTGGCATCGCTGGCGGCTGTCCCCCTGGCGGTCCGGCTGCTGAGGGCGCGTGAGCGGGGGCGGGACCGGGAACGGCGGGCCACGGAAGTGATCGCCCTGTGTACGACGGTGGCAGGCGAACTGCGGGCCGGGCGTCAGCCGGGGGAGGCGCTGATGTTCGCCGGGACGGACTGTCTCGGGGACTCGGGCGCCGTGGTGCTGGCGGCGGCGCGGTTCGGCGGTGACGTGCCGGACGCGCTACGGCAGGCGGCGCGCCGGCCCGGAGCGCGAGGGCTCTCAGGGGTGGCCGCGTGCTGGCAGGTCGCGGTGGACGGTGGCGCGGGACTCGCCTCGGGACTGGAGCGGGTGGCCGCGGCGCTGCGTGCGGAACGGGACCAACGCGAGGACCTGCGGGCCGAGTTGTCGGGCGCGAGGTCGACTGCGGCGATGCTGGCGCTACTGCCGCTGTTCGGGGTGCTGATGGGCAGCGCGCTCGGCGCGGACCCGCTGCGGGTGCTGCTGCACACCCCGGCCGGAGCGGCCTGTCTGCTGATCGGCGGGCTCCTGGAGTGGGCGGGCCTGGCCTGGACCGCGCGGGTCGTACGGGCTGCGGAGGGACCTGAAGCGGGTGGCGCGGAGTGGTCCGGGGGAGCGGAGGAGGTGGCTGATCGGTGAGCCGGGAATTCATCCACAGCCTGTGGATATTAATTTCAGTCCCGACCGTCGTGACGTGTCTGATCGGCGCGGCGCGGGCGCTCCGCCGCGAGAGAGCCGCCCGACGAAGGCTGTTCCTGCTGCTCGGAACGCACTGCGGAGCGGTCCGTCCGGTGCGGCCGGCGGGGCTGGTGGGTCGGGTACGGGCATGGCCGGGACGGGGCGACTGGTCGCGGGGTTGGGCTGCGTCGCTGGGTGCGGCGGTCACCGGCTTCATCCTGCTCGGTGGAGTGCCGGGATGCGCGGCGGGACTCGCCGCGGCGTACGCGGTGTGGCGTTGGCAGCGGCGTCGAGGGTCGCGATGCCAACGAGTGCCTTGGCGGCATCAGGACGCGCGGGAGCCCGGGCGTCTTCATCAGCGAGGGGGGCTTGGATGGGGTCCTGGCAGGTGGTCAGGAGTCCCGTCCGATTCCGCCGACCGGCTCGTCGGAGCCGGTGCGGAGCGGCAACTCCCTTTGGCGGCGGATCTGCTGGCGGCCTGTCTGGCAGCCGGTGCGGCTCCGCGTGAGGCGGCCGAGGCGGTGGGCGGTTCGCTCGGAGGGCCGGTCGGCGAACGGCTGATGCGGGTCGCGGCCGAGCTGCGGCTCGGCGGTGAACCGGGTCGGGCCTGGGCGGGGTTGGCGGCGGTGCCCGGCGCATACGGGCTGGCGCGCTGCTTGGAGCGGGCCGGGACGACGGGGGTGCCGGCGGTGGAGCCGGTCTCCCGGGTGGCGGCCGACTGCCGGGCCGAGCAGACGCGGGCGGCCGTCGCGCGCGGACGCCGCGCCGGAGTCCTGGCGACCGCCCCGCTGGGTCTCTGCTTCCTGCCCGCGTTCCTGTCGGTCGGGGTGGCTCCGGTGGTGATCGGACTCGCGGACGGCCTGCTGCAGGGGAACTGACGGCGCGGCATTCGGAGACCGGCGTGCGGAGACCGACGTGCTGAGACCGGCGTGCGGGGCCGGGCGTTCGGAGACCGGCGTGCGGTGAGTGGCATGTGGAGATTGGAGCAATCGGGTGAAGATCGAGGGGGACGTGATGGAAGTGCTGGAGCTGCGGAGGTGGCGCGCGCCAGAGCGCGCGCAGGCGGCGAAGATCATGACGAGGCGCGGGACGAACGGCGACGCTGCGGCGGATCAGGGAAAGGCTCGCGCGCTGTGCGGCGCGCAAACCGTCCCGAAAGCCGGGGCTGCTTTTCGGCCAAAGATCAGCGAGAGGCTCGGGCGGCTGCGGACGGCCGCGAAGGACGCCGGCATGACGACCTCCGAGTACGCGGTGGGAACGATCGCCGCCTGCGGGTTCGCGGCCGTGCTCTACAAAGTGGTCACGAGCGGGGCGGTCGACGCGGCGCTGCGGTCGCTCATCGAGAGGGCGCTCGATGCGCAGTTCTGAGCACGGCTCCGAGCGCGTCGGAGCGGGTCCTGGGGCCGCGGCGGGCTCCAGAGCGGCGGATGCCGCATCCGAGCGAGCCGGCTTCGAGACCGTCGGCTCCCGGACTCGCGGGTCGGCGGACGCCGGGTATGTGACCGCGGAAGCGGCCGTGGCGCTGCCCACGCTGGCGGTGTTCGCCGTGCTGCTCATCTGGGGGCTGATGGCCGCTGCCGCGCAGATCCAGTGCGTGGACGCGGCGCGGGCGGGCGCGCGAGCCGCGGCGCGGTCGGAGCCGGCGTCGGTCGCGGTGGCCGCCGCGCGGTCGGCCGCCCCACGCGGCGCGCGGGTCACGGTGGGCCGGGAAGGGGATCTGGTGCGGGTACGGGTCGACGCGCCCACGGCGGGGCCCGGCGCGCTGTCGGTGCGGTTGTCCGGAGAGGCGGTGGCTCTTGCGGAGGAGACGGTTTCCCAGGAGGGCGGCCCAGTGGGGTGATCGCGGGGTCGCGACGGTGTGGACGGCGCTGGCCGCGACGGCGCTGTGCGCGGTGTTCATGGCGGTGCTGGCCATGGGGCAGGCCGTGGTCTCCCGCCACCGGGCGGGCGGGGCGGCGGACCTGGCCGCGCTCGCGGCGGCCGATCACGCGTGGGCCGGCGAGCTGGAAGCGTGCCGGTCCGCCGGGCGGGTCGCGGACGCCCAGGGCGCGCGGGTGGTGCGCTGCGCGGTGCGCGGCGGGATCGCGGACCTCACGGCGGAGGTGCGGGCGGGCCCGTTCAGCCCTCGGGTGCGGTCTCGGGCGGGGCCTGCTTGAGCAGCTCCCCGAGCAGCCGGATCGCGGCTCGCTTGTTGAGCGGTTCGTTGCCGTTGCCGCACTTGGGCGACTGGATGCAGGACGGGCAGCCGGCGTCGCACTCGCAGGACGCGATGGCCTGCTGGGTGGCGGTCAGCCAAGCGCCCGCGGTGTGGAAGGCGCGTTCGGCGAAGCCCGCGCCGCCGGGCTGGCCGTCGTAGACGAAGACGGTGGGCAGCCCGGTGTCGGGGTGCAGCGGGACGGAGACGCCGCCGATGTCCCAGCGGTCGCAGGTGGCGAACAGCGGCAGCATGCCGATGGAGGCGTGCTCGGCGGCGTGCAGGGCGCCGCCCAGCGTCTCGGGGTGGATGGTCGCGTCGTCGAGCTGGTCCTCGGTGACCGTCCACCACACGGCGCGGGTGCGCAGGGTGCGGGGCGGCAGGTCGAGCTTGGTCTCGCCGAGCACCTCGCCGGTGATCAGTTTTCGGCGCAGGAAGGAGACGACTTGGTTGGTGACCTCGACGGAGCCGAAGCACAGCCGGGCCCGGCCCCAGGGGATCTCGGTGTCGGTTTCGAGAATGGAGATCGCCGTGGTGTCGCGGGCGGTGGTGGAGTACGGCGGGTTCGCGGACGCCACCAGGGCGACGTCGTCCTCCAGGTCGAGCCGCTCGACCAGGTAGGTCCGGCCCTGGTGGAGGTGGACGGCGCCGTCGTGGACGGTGGTGTGGGCGGCTGCCGCGTCCACTGTGCCGAGCAGCCGGCCGGTGGCCGACTCGACGATCTGCACCGGGGCGCCGCCCTGGCCCCGGATGTCGGTGAGGTCCGCCGCGCGTTCGCGCCGGGTCCAGTGCCAGGCGTTGGTGCGGCGGCGCAGCAGCTTGCGCGCCACCAACTGCGGGAGCAGCGGCGCGGCCGCCGGGCCGAAGAGCGTCAGGTCCGCTTCGGTCAGCGGCAGCTCGGCGGCGGCGGCGCACAGGTGCGGGGCGAGGACGTACGGGTTGTCCGGGTCCAGAACGGTGGATTCGACCGGTTGCTGGAAGAGGGCTTCCGGGTGGTGGACGAGATAGGTGTCCAGCGGGTCGTCCCGGGCGATCAGGACGGCCAGCGCGCCCTGGCCGGAGCGCCCGGCCCGGCCCGCCTGCTGCCAGAGCGAGGCCCTGGTGCCCGGATAGCCGGCGATCAGGACTGCGTCCAGCCCGGAGACGTCCACGCCGAGTTCCAGCGCGGTGGTGGCGGCCAGGCCGAGGAGTTCCCCGGAGTGCAGGGCGCGCTCCAGGGCCCGGCGCTCCTCGGGCAGATAGCCGCCGCGGTAGGCGGCGACCCGGCCCGGCAGCGAGCGGTCGACGGCGGCGAGCCGTTCCTGGGCGATCAGCGCGACGAGTTCGGCGCCGCGCCGGGAGCGTACGAAGGCGACCGTGCGGACCCCCTGGACGGCCAGGTCGGTGAGCAGCTCGGCGGTCTCGGCGGTGGCGGTGCGGCGGACCGGGGCGCCCTGTTCGCCGTGCAGCTCGGTGAGTGGCGGCTCCCAGAGGGCGAAGACCAGCTCGCCGCGCGGGGAGTTGTCCTCGGTGATCTCCAGCACGGGCAGGCCGGTGAGCCGGGTCGCGGCGGCGGCCGGTTCGGCGGCGGTCGCGGAGGCGAGCAGGAAGACCGGGGAGGAGCCGTAGCGCGCGCAGACGCGGCGCAGTCGGCGCAGCACCTGGGCGACATGCGAGCCGAAGACGCCGCGGTAGGTGTGGCACTCGTCGATGACGACGTATTTCAGCGCGCGCAGGAAGGAGGCCCAGCGGGAGTGGGCGGGCAGGATGCTCCGGTGCAGCATGTCCGGGTTGGTCAGCGCGTAGTTCGCGTACTGCCGGACCCACTCGCGCTCCTCGACCGGGGTGTCCCCGTCGTAGACCGCGGCGCGGACGCCGCTTCCGAGCGGCCTGGCCAGTTCGGCGACCGCGCGCCGCTGGTCCGCGGCGAGGGCCTTGGTGGGGGCCAGATAGAGCGCGGTGGCCCCCCGGCCGTTCGGGGCCTCGGAGCCCGTCAGGAGGGCGCTGAGGACCGGGGCGAGGTACGCGAGCGACTTGCCCGAGGCGGTCCCGGTGGCGACGACCACGGACTCGCCGTCCAGCGCGTGTTCGGCCGTACGGGCCTGGTGGCGCCATGGACGGTCGATTCCGGCCATGCGGATCGCGGCGATCACTTCCGGCCGGATCCGTGCGGGCCAGTCGGCATGGCTACCGGTGCGCGGGGGCAAGTGCTCCGTATGAGTGATGCGCGTAGTCCGGCTCGGCCCGGCGCTGAGACGGTCGAGTACCGAGCGTGGGGAGGGGCGTGCGCCCGCGTGTCGCGGGAGTTGATTCGGGGCCATCGGCACCGAGTGTGTCACCGGAGTGATGGACAATGGGCTCAAGGCGTCGTGCATCCCCGCTGGTAAGTGATTGAATGCCAACGCGGCTGCCGATCCATGGGGGGCGACCGCTCAAGAGCAAGGTGCTGGAGGATCCGTGGACCTGTCCTTGTCGACCCGGACTGTCGGCGACCGTACGGTCGTCGAGGTCGGTGGCGAGATCGATGTATATACCGCGCCCAAGCTGCGTGAGCAGCTGGTCGAGCTGGTGAATGACGGCAGTTACCACTTGGTGGTGGACATGGAGGGTGTGGACTTCCTGGACTCCACCGGCTTGGGAGTGCTCGTCGGAGGGCTGAAGCGGGTGCGTGCCCATGAGGGCTCGCTGCGCCTGGTCTGCAACCAGGAACGCATTTTGAAGATCTTCCGTATCACCGGTCTGACCAAGGTGTTCCCGATTCACACCTCGGTCGACGACGCTGTCTCCGCGACGGACTGACAGCTGCCGGGACCTCCTGCGTCGTCGGCACAGGACTCCTGCGCCGTCGGCCAGGGGAGGAAGCAGGAGGGGGTACCGGGCTGTCGGCCCGGCCCCTCCGCGAGTTTGCCCTTTTCCGTGAGGGCCCCGTACCACCGAGGGGGATGGCATGGCCACCGTCGAATTGCGATTCAGCGCCCTTCCGGAGCACGTCAGAACCGCCCGCCTGGTAGCGGCTGCGGTGGCGCGTCGGGCCGGGGTGGACGAGGCCGTGCTGGACGAGGTGCGCCTGGCCGTGGGTGAGGCCTGCACCCGTGCTGTCGGGCTGCACCTGAGCCATGGCCTGACCGACCCCGTCCGGGTCGTCCTGATCGAGGACGAGAAGAGCTTCTCCATCGAGGTCGGCGACTCCGTGCCCGGCACCCCTGCCGCTTCGGCGTCCGGCGGCCGTACGGACGACGCCGGCCCCGCCGCGGACGGCAGTGCGATCGACCACGGCATCGAGAACGCCATCGACCACGCCTCCGAGGGCGACGACGAAATGGGTCTCGCGGTCATCAGCGGACTGGTCGACGACGTCGAGGTGACCTCCGACGAGACCGGTGGCTTGATCCGGATGAGCTGGCCGACCATCCCCGTGCCCGTTCTGCCGTGACCTCGCGCCCGCTCCTGTGACCTCGCGGCGTCCGCGCCGCCGCCTTCGAATCTGCCCGCGGGCCCTTTTGCGTGCCCTGCTGCGGCTGTCCTGATCAGGGCCTTTTCTGCAATATCTAGATCGTTTCACGGACGTCAGCAACCGAGCGGCATTCGCACCTTCGAGCGAAGTTTTCAGCCCCGGTCCCTATCTGGCCTGCCGATGTGTGCGAATTCCGTTTGCGGCGCACTGTTTTGATCTAGTTCGGCTACCTACAATCCGTCCACATCTTGAGCTCAGCACGCCTGAGCGTGTGGCTGCCGTTCTACGGTCGCAGGACTGCTGCGCGCCCATGCGCCAAACGTCAAGGAGGACGAATGGCGGGGCCCCTTACCCCTCTTCAGCAGGACTTCCACTCAACCCTCGCCGCGGCGAATCAGGACGCGGCGACGCTGACCGACGACAATCGACTGCTTGTTCTGGTGATCGCGGCCGTCGCGGTCGCGGCGCTCGCGGTCGCCGTGGTGCTGGTACGCCAGGTGCTGTCGGCCAGCGACGGTACCGACCGGATGAAGGAGATCGCCGGGGCGATCCAGGAAGGCGCGAACGCCTACCTGGCACGGCAGATGCGCACCTTGGCCGTATTCGCCGCAGTGGTGTTCTTCCTGCTCATGCTGCTTCCGGCGGACAACTGGACGCAGCGCGCGGGACGTTCCGCGTTCTTCCTGGTCGGCGCGCTTTTCTCGGCGGCGACCGGATACATCGGAATGTGGCTCGCGGTGCGCAGCAATGTGCGCGTCACCGCCGCCGCCCGCGAGGCGACACCCCAGGAAGGCGAGGCGGCCAAGGATTTGACGGACGTTTCGCACAAGGCGATGAAGATCGCTTTCCGTACCGGTGGCGTCGTCGGCATGTTCACCGTGGGGTTGGGATTGCTGGGCGCCTCCAGCGTGGTGCTGGTCTACGCGGCCGACGCCCCCAAGGTGCTGGAGGGATTCGGTCTCGGCGCGGCGCTCATCGCGATGTTCATGCGTGTCGGCGGCGGAATCTTCACCAAGGCGGCCGATGTCGGCGCCGACCTGGTCGGAAAGGTCGAGAAGGGCATTCCCGAGGACGATCCGCGCAACGCCGCGACCATCGCGGACAACGTGGGCGACAACGTCGGCGACTGCGCGGGCATGGCCGCCGACCTCTTCGAGTCGTACGCCGTGACGCTGGTCGCCGCGCTGATCCTGGGCAAAGTCGCCTTCGGCGACGCCGGTCTGGCCTTCCCGCTGCTGGTGCCGGCGATCGGCGTGCTCACCGCGATGATCGGCATCTTCTCGGTCGCGCCGCGCCGGTCCGACCGCAGCGGCATGACGGCGATCAACCGCGGCTTCTTCATCTCCGCGGTGATCTCGGTGGTCCTGGTCGCGGTCGCGGTCTACGCCTACCTGCCGTCCACCTACGCGGAGCTCGACGGCGTCTCGGACGCCGCGATCCTGGCGCACGACGGTGACCCCCGGGTGCTCGCACTCCTCGCCGTCGTCATCGGCATCGTGCTGGCCGCCCTGATCCAGCAGCTCACCGGCTACTTCACCGAGACCAGCCGACGGCCCGTACGGGACATCGGCAAGTCCTCGCTGACCGGCGCCGCGACCGTGGTGCTGGCCGGCATCTCGATCGGCCTGGAGTCGGCCGTCTACACCGCGCTGCTGATCGGCCTGAGCGTGTACGGCGCGTTCCTGCTGGGCGGCACCTCGATCATGCTGGCCCTGTTCGCGGTCGCGCTGGCCGGCACCGGGCTGCTCACCACCGTCGGCGTCATCGTCGCGATGGACACCTTCGGCCCCGTCTCGGACAACGCGCAGGGCATCGCCGAGATGTCGGGCGACGTCCAGGGCGCGGGCGCGCAGGTGCTCACCGACCTCGACGCGGTCGGCAACACCACCAAGGCGATCACCAAGGGCATCGCCATCGCGACCGCCGTGCTGGCCGCCGCGGCCCTCTTCGGCTCGTACCGCGACGCCATCGCCACGGCGGTGTCGGAGGTCAAGGCGAACCCGGCCGAGATGGGGCTGAGCCTGGACATCTCGCAGCCGAACAACCTGGTCGGTCTGGTGCTCGGCGCCGCGGTCGTCTTCCTGTTCTCGGGGCTGGCGATCAACGCGGTGTCGCGCTCGGCGGGCGCGGTGGTCTACGAGGTGCGGCGGCAGTTCCGCGAGCACCCCGGGATCATGGACTACACGGAGAAGCCGGAGTACGGCCGCGTCGTGGACATCTGCACCAAGGACGCGCTGCGCGAGCTCGCCACACCCGGCCTGCTCGCCGTTCTCGCGCCGATCGCTGTCGGCTTCAGCTTCGGCGTCGGCGCCCTCGGCTCGTACCTCGCGGGCGCCATCGCCACCGGAACCCTGATGGCGGTCTTCCTCGCCAACTCCGGCGGCGCGTGGGACAACGCGAAGAAGCTGGTCGAGGACGGGCACCACGGCGGCAAGGGCAGCGAGGCGCACGCCGCGACGGTCATCGGCGACACGGTCGGCGACCCGTTCAAGGACACCGCGGGCCCCGCGATCAACCCGCTGCTCAAGGTGATGAACCTGGTGGCGCTGCTGATCGCCCCCGCGGTCGTCAAGTTCAGCTACGGCGACGACTCGAACCCGGGCGTACGGGGCGTGGTGGCCGGGCTGGCCATCGCCATCATCGTCGGCGCGGTCTACGTCTCGAAGCGGCGGGGAATCGCCGTAGGTGACGAAGGCAACTCCGAGCGGGTGGCCAACAGCACGGACCCGGCGGTGGTGTCCTAACGGAAGAACCGTTCCCGCGACGGATCCACCGGGCGGGAGCCGGGCAAGCAGGGGGCAGGCGACGTGCGTTGAGCGCGCCGCCCGCCCCCTCGCGCTCCCCGTACGCCCCGTACTCGAAGGGGTCGGATGGGCCCTGTGCTTGGTGCAAATGGCTCCAATAGTGGGCTGACCGGGCGTTCGATTCGTGGAGTCGGGCCACTTGGCGTGTATGTTCCGGGGCCGTAGAGCCATGGAAGGGACCGATCCGGTGAACAAGAAGCTTGGCTGCGCACTGTCCGGCGGTGCGGTACTCGTACTGGCACTGTCCGGGTGCAGTAGTGACGACGGCAATAAGAAGATCGACGACTGGGCCAAGAAGGTCTGCGATCAGGTGCAGCCCCAGCTCAACAAGATCCAGGGCGCGAACGCCTCGATCCAGAAGGCGACGGCGGACAACAGCAAGCCCGAGGACGTCAAGACGACGGACTCGAAGGCCTTCCAGCAGATCTCCGACGCGTACGCCGCGCTGGGCGACGCGGTCGAGAAGGCCGGCGCGCCGCCGGTGGACGGCGGGGCCAAGACCCAGAAGGAAGCGGTCAAGGAACTCGACGCGACCTCCAAGTCGTACGAGGACCTCAAGAAGACCGTGGACGGCCTGGACACCAAGGACCAGGCGAAGTTCGCCGACGGTCTCAAGGGCGTCGCGGACAAGCTCGACACGCTCAGCAAGAGCGGCGACAAGGCGCTCAACAAGCTGCAGTCCGGCGATGTCGGCAAGGCGATGGCCAAGCAGTCCGGCTGCCAGAAAGCATCTCCCTCGGCTTCGGCGTCGAAGAAGGCGTGATCGCTGCTGTGTGACGGCTGCCGCGCGACGGCTGTCGTCTGGCCGCTGCTGTGTGACGGCTTCTGCCGCGTGACCGCCGTCGCGTGAACGCTGCCGCGCGATCACAGCCGTATGACGCAGCCGTAGGACCGCAGCCGCGTGACGGCTGCCGTATGACCGCTGACGACGGCCATGGCCCACCGCGCCACCAGGGCGACGCGCCGGGTCGTGGCCGTCGTCGCTGTCAGCCGTGACAATGGACGGGTGAGTACGCACCGCCTTCCCACTGCCGGCACCACCACACCCAGCGACAGCGCAGGAGCCGACCGCGTCGAAGTGTTGCGCGCGGCCCTGCGGACCGCCGCGTTCACCCCTGACGGCCTGCTCGACCTGCTCGGCGCGCCCGCCTATTCGGCCCTCGCCCGGGGCGAGACCGTCCCCGCGCTGCGCGCGACCCGGGGCGACAGTCCGCTGGAGACTCTCGTCCGGCTCTTCCTGCTGCAGTCCCCGGCCCCGTACGAGCGGGTCCGCGCGGTGCTGCCCGTCGACGACTGCCTGGCCGACGGCTGGCTGGTCAGGGACGGCGGCGAGGTACGGGCCAGTGTCGACGTACGCCCGTACAGCGGCCCGGAGGCGCAGGACTGGTGGATCGTCTCCGACCTGGGCTGCGCGGTCGGCGGCGCGGGCGGGATCAGCGGGGAGGCGTCCGGGGTGGACCGCTCGCAGTTGGTCCTCGGCGTCGGCGGCGCGTCCACCACGCTCGCCGGGATCACCGTGCGCAAACCGGTGGCGAGCGCGCTCGACCTGGGGACCGGCTCCGGCGTGCAGGCGCTGCACGCCGCTCAGTACGCCACCCGGGTCACCGCCACCGACCTCAATCCGCGCGCCCTGCGGATCGCCGCGCTCACCCTGGCGCTCTCCGGCGCGGCCGCGCCCGTGCTCCGCGAGGGGTCGCTCTTCGAGCCGGTGGGCGACGAGCGGTTCGACCTGATCGTCTCCAACCCGCCGTTCGTGATCTCGCCGGGCGCGCGGCTGACGTACCGGGACGGCGGAATGGGCGGCGACGACCTCTGCCGCACCCTGGTGCAGCAGGCCGGGGACCGTCTCAACGACGGCGGCTACTGCCAATTGCTCGCCAATTGGCAGCATGTGGAGGGCGAGGACTGGCACGACCGGCTCGCCTCCTGGGTGCCGCGCGGCTGCGACGCCTGGATCGTGCAGCGCGAGGTGCAGGACGTCGCGGAGTACGCCGAGCTGTGGCTGCGGGACGGCGGCGACCACCGCGCCGAACCGGCGCGGTACGCGGCCCGCTACGACGCCTGGCTGGACGAATTCGAGGCCCGCGGGACCAAGGCCGTCGGCTTCGGCTGGATCACCTTGCGCAAGTCCGGCGCCGACCGGCCCTCGGTGACGGTCGAGGAGTGGCCGCACTCCGTCGAGCAGCCGCTCGGCGCGGCCATCCAGGCGCACTTCGAGCGGCAGGACTTCCTCAGCGGCGTGGACGACGCGGGGCTGCTGGAGGCGCACTTCAGGCTGGCGGCCGAGGTCGTCCAGGAGCAGGTCGGACTGCCCGGTTCGGAGGACCCCGAGCATGTGGTGCTCCGTCAGAACCGGGGCATGCGGCGCGCCACCAAGGTCGACACGGTGGGCGCGGGCTTCGTGGGCGTCTGCGACGGGTCGTTGCCGTCCGGGCGCATCCTCGACGCCATCGCCCAACTCGTGGACGAGGAGCCGCTGCTGTTGCGCGACCGTACGCCGGCGCAGATCAGGCTGTTGGTCGAACAGGGCTTTCTGCTGCCGGAGTAAGTCCGCTGCGGTAGTAATCCGCTGCGGTAGTAGTCCGCCCGAGCCGTCGGGTGTGCGGCTGCCCGGCCGGGTGCACCCGCGCTTGCGCCGGTTTGCGCGCCTCCCGGGTGCGGCCCTGGGCGTGCGCCGCCGGGCGCGCCCCCGGATGCGCGCCGGGTGCGCCCCCCGAAGCGCGCGGGTGTGCGCCGGGGCGCGCCGGTTCACGCGGGAGGCGCGCAGGCGCGCGAAGCGGGTCGGGGGACGGGCGAAGCGGGTCGGGAGGCGGGCGGGCGGCGGCCGGCCGGGAGTCGTCCGCCGGCATTCACCCGCCGTTCGCCCGTACGCCTCCCACGGGTGTCACCCTCGCGCCATGGAGAGTGGACCAGCGGTCTTCGCAGGGATGACGTTCGTGCTGTTCGGGCTCGGCCTGCTGCTGTGGGCGGGGGCGCGTCTTCGACTGCGTGCGCCGGTGGCATATGGCGTGAGCCCTGCCACCTCGGCACTCCTCTCCTTTCTCTCCGGCGGGGTGTCAGTGGCCCTCGGCGTCTGGTGTCTGGGGCAGGTCTGACGGCGCTCCCGCGAAAGCGGTGTATCGGTCCAGGCGGCAGGATGGCCACTTGTCGGGTTACCGTTCGAGTGGCGTTGCGGGCTTTTTCCGTTTGACACGGGGGCGGGAGGTACCGTCACACTCCGCAGCGTCACTGCGGTGTCACCGCATCGCAGCGCCTGTAGACAGTCTGTGGACCGAGAGTCCGCAGACCGAGCGCCGACCGGAGAGAAGAGCGAAGTTGTCCCCGACCAGCGAGCCCGCAAAGGGCGGCCGCCGACTCGTCATCGTCGAGTCGCCTGCCAAGGCGAAGACGATCAAGGGCTATCTCGGCCCCGGCTACGTGGTCGAGGCCAGCGTGGGGCACATCCGCGACCTGCCGAATGGGGCAGCCGAGGTCCCGGCGAAGTACAAGGGCGAGCCCTGGGCCCGCCTGGGCGTGAACGTCGACGCCGAGTTCCAACCGATCTATGTCGTCAACGCAGACAAGAAGGCGCAGGTCAGCAAGCTCAAGGAGCTGCTGGCCGAGTCCGACGAGCTTTTCCTCGCGACAGATGAGGACCGGGAGGGCGAGGCGATCGCCTGGCACCTCCAGGAAGTCCTCAAGCCCAAGGTCCCGGTCCGCCGGATGGTCTTCCACGAGATCACCAAGGACGCGATCCGCGAGGCCGTGAACAACCCGCGCGAGCTGAACACGCGCCTGGTCGACGCCCAGGAGACCCGCCGAATCCTCGACCGCCTGTACGGCTACGAGGTCTCGCCGGTCCTGTGGAAGAAGGTCATGCCGAAGCTGTCGGCGGGCCGCGTGCAGTCCGTCGCCACCCGCCTCGTCGTCGAGCGGGAGCGCGAGCGCATCGCCTTCCGCTCCGCCGAGTACTGGGACCTGACCGGCACCTTCCTGACCGGCCGCACCGGCGACGCGTCCGACCCGAGCACCCTGACCGCCCGGCTGACCACCGTCGACGGCCGCCGTGTCGCCACGGGCCGCGATTTCGGCTCCGTCGGCACGCTCAAGGAGAGCTCGACCGTCCTGCACCTGGACGAGGCCAACGCTCGCGCGCTGGCCACCGCGCTGGAGGACTCCGAGTTCTCCGTACGGTCCGTCGAGTCCAAGCCGTACCGCCGGTCGCCGTACGCCCCCTTCCGTACGACGACGCTCCAGCAGGAGGCCAGCCGCAAGCTGGGCTTCGGGGCGAAGTCCACCATGCAGGTGGCGCAGAAGCTGTACGAAAACGGCTTCATCACCTATATGCGTACGGACTCGACCACGCTTTCGGACACCGCCGTGCGGGCCGCCCGGGCGCAGGTCACCCAGCTCTACGGGGCCGGATACCTCCCGGACAAGCCGCGCACATACACCGGCAAGGTCAAGAACGCGCAAGAGGCGCACGAGGCGATCCGCCCCTCCGGCGACCGTTTCCGCACCCCCGCGGAGACCGGCCTCACCGGCGACCAGTTCCGGCTCTACGAGCTGATCTGGAAGCGGACCGTCGCCTCCCAGATGAAGGACGCGGTCGGCGACTCCGTCACCGTCAAGATCGGCGGCCGTTCCTCGGACGGCCGGGGCGTCGAGTTCAGCGCGTCCGGCAAGACGATCACCTTCCACGGTTTCATGAAGGCGTACGTCGAAGGCGCCGACGACCCGAACGCCGAGCTCGACGACCGCGAGCGGCGGCTGCCGCAGGTCGGCGAGGGCGACGCGCTGAGCGCCCAGGAGCTGTCGGTCGACGGCCACGCGACCAAGCCGCCGGCCCGCTACACCGAAGCCTCGCTGGTCAAGGAGATGGAAGAGCGCGAGATCGGCCGCCCGTCGACCTACGCCTCGATCATCGGCACCATCCTCGACCGCGGCTATGTCTTCAAGAAGGGCACCGCGCTCGTCCCCTCCTTCCTCTCCTTCGCCGTCGTCAACCTGCTGGAGAAGCACTTCGGCCGGCTCGTCGACTACGACTTCACCGCGAAGATGGAGGACGACCTCGACCGCATCGCGCGCGGCGAGGCCCTGCCGGTGCCGTGGCTGCGCCGCTTCTACTTCGGCTCCACGGAGCCCGAGGAAGGGCGGACGAAGTCGGCCGCTGACGCCGGCAACGGCGACGGCGACCACCTCGGCGGCCTCAAGGAGCTCGTCACCGACCTCGGCGCCATCGACGCCCGCGAGATCTCGTCCTTCCCGATCGGCGACGGCATCATGCTGCGCGTCGGCCGCTACGGGCCGTACGTGGAGCGCGGCGACAAGGGCGAGGAGAGCCACCAGCGCGCCGACGTCCCCGACGATCTGCCGCCCGACGAGCTGACCGTCGAGTACGCCGAGGAGATGCTCGCCAAGCCGAGCGGCGACTTCGAGCTGGGCACCGACCCGGAGACCGGCCGGCCCGTCGTCGCCCGGGACGGCCGTTACGGCCCGTACGTCACCGAGATCCTCCCCGAGGACACTCCGAAGACCGGCAAGAACGCGATCAAGCCGCGGACCGGCTCGCTCTTCAAGTCGATGTCGCTCGACACGGTCACGTTGCAGGACGCGCTCAAGCTGCTGTCCCTGCCGCGAGTGGTCGGGACCGACGCCGACGGCGTCGAGATCACCGCGCAGAACGGCCGCTACGGCCCGTACCTCAAGAAGGGGACGGACTCGCGCTCGATCGACACCGAGGACCAGCTCTTCTCCATCACGCTCGACGAGGCCCTGGCGATCTACGCCCAGCCGAAGCAGCGTGGCCGCGGCGCCGCCAAGCCGCCGCTCAAGGAACTGGGCACCGACCCGGTCAGCGAGAAGCCGGTGGTGGTCAAGGACGGCCGCTTCGGCGCGTACGTGACGGACGGCGAGACGAACGCGACGCTGCGCCGGGACGACGAGGTCGAGTCGCTCACCCCGGAGCGCGGGTACGAGCTGCTCGCCGAGAAGCGGGCCAAGTCGCCGGCGAAGAAGACCGCCAAGAAGGCCCCGGCCAAGAAGACCGCCGCGAAGAAGACAGCGGCCAAGAAGACGGCCGCGGCGAGCACGACCACCGCCAAGAAGGCGGTCGCGAAGAAGGCCCCGGCCAAGAAGGCTCCGGCGAAGAAGGCTCCGGCGAAGAAGGCTGCTGCGACGGCGGCCTCAGCCGGCAAGCCGACGGCGGCGGACGCTTCCGAGTAGGCGTTACGGCGCTGGTGGCGGCTGCGATGGCCGCGGCGGCCGGTGTGACAGCAGTGGTTGCAGTGGTGGTGGCGTTTGTCGGGGTTCCCCAGTCGGGGGGCGTCGGCAGGCGCCATCGCTGTGTCCGGGGTGTGGAGGCGCGGGGTGCGTGGGAACGGGGCGCGTAGCGTCACGGGGGCGCGTGGCTCGGCCGGTGCGCCGGGGCGTGAGGGCGCGGAGTCGCCGTCATCGGCAGCGTCCTTGTGAACCGTCGAGGGGCCCGAATCGGTGGGCTCGCCGGGATCGGCGGGCACTTGTTCGGGCGGGGGCACGGGGATTCGCGTGATCCGGATAGGCTGGCTGGATGACGCGTGCCGAGCAGCCAACGGTCGTGACCCCCACATCCGGCGCCCTTGCAGCGGACTCCCGCGAGCGCGCCGTTCGAGCCTTGCTGCGCTTCCCACCGCTCCGGCGGTTGTGGAGCGCGCAGCTCGTGGGAGGGATCGGCGACGCCCTAGCCCTGCTTGTGCTCCTGCTCCTGTCGCTTCAAGCGGCAGTACTCGCAGGCTCCTTCGGGGGTGGTTATCGGGGGACGGCCTTGGCGGTCGCCGCAGTTTTCGGCGCCCGCTTGCTCGCGACCTTCCTCTTCGGTGCCGTACTGCTCGGCCCACTCTCCTCACTGGTCGGCCCCGCCGGACCGCTCGACCGGCGATGGACCATGATCGCGGCGGACGGCGTGCGGATGGCGCTGCTCGTCGTCGCCCCGCTGTGGATCGACTGGACCCCGGACAACGCGCTCGCCCTGATCCTCGTCACCGCCTTCGTGGCCGGTGTCGCCGAGCGCTTCTGGACGGTGGCGAAGGACGGCGCGGCCCCCGGGCTGCTGCCCGCGCCGCCGATCGAGGGCGCGGTCATACGGCCTCTCCCGGACCACTTCGACGCGTTGCGGCGGCTGTCGCTGCGTACGACCTTCGTGACGCTGCCCATCGCGGCCGCCTCGCTCATCGTCATCTCGCTCTTCGGCAATCTGCTGGGCGCCGGCATCGACTGGTTCCACACGCACCAGGCGGCCCTGGGCTCGTACGTAGCGGCCGGGCTGTTCTCCTCGTCCGTGTCGATCCTCTACTTCGTCGAACTGCCCGGCGTGCAGACGCTCCGCGCGCGCTCCCCGCTTGAGGGACTGCGCCGTCCCAAGAAGGCCGGCGCCGCCGGTGCTGCCGGCGCCGGCACGCCAGGTACGCCCGGTTCGGGCTCGGGCTCCGGTTCGGGATCCGGCTCGGGTTCCGCTGGTGGAACAAAGGGTTCCGCCGCTGTCACAGCCCCCCGCCCCCTCGTGGACAAGGGCCGTACGGGCGTGCTCCCGCTGCTCGTCCTCGCCTGCGCCGCCGTAGCCGGAGCGGTCGCCGCGGCGGTCGCCGTCGCCGCACTGCAGGCCACCGACCTCAAGGGCGGCCCGGTCGGCTTCTCGCTGCTCGTCCTGATGCTGGGCAGCGGACCGGTCATCGGCATCCGCTACGCGCCCAAGGTGCTGCCCGGGTTCTCCCGCCGCAGGCTGCTGGCGCTCGCCATCATGCTCACCGGACTGGCCCTGCTGGCCGCCGGTCTGGTCCCCGACCCGACCACCGTGCTGCTGCTGGCGCTGCTCGCCGGCACCGCCGCCGGAGTCGCCGCGAACACCGGCCACACCCTCCTCGAACAGGAAGTGGAGGAAGGTCGCAGGGGGCGCGCGACCGAACACCTGCACGCCGTCGTCCGGGTGGCCGTCGGCCTCGCCGCCCTCGCCGCCCCGCTGCTCGCCGCGGCGATCGGCCCGCACCGGCTCGCCAACGGCTCCTTCGTCTTCGCGCACGGCGGCGCTGCCTTCACCCTGATGCTCGTAGGCGCGCTGCTGCTGCCCGTGGCCGCGCTGGTGCTGGGCAAGACCGACGACCGGCAGGGCGTGCCGCTGCGGCGCGACCTGCGCGAGGCCCTGCGCGGCGGCGAGCCCGCCCAGGCCCCGTCCGCCACCGGCTTCTTCATCGCCCTGGAGGGCGGCGACGGCGCCGGCAAGTCCACTCAGGTCGAGGTGCTGGCGGACTGGATCCGCAACAAGGGCCACGAGGTCGTGGTGACCCGCGAGCCGGGCGCGACCTCCATCGGCAAGCGGCTGCGGTCGATCCTGCTGGACGTGTCGTCCGCCGGGATCTCGGACCGGGCCGAGGCGCTGCTGTACGCGGCCGACCGGGCCGAGCACGTCGACTCCATCGTGCGCCCCGCGCTGGAGCGCGGCGCGGTCGTCATCTCCGACCGCTACATCGACTCGTCCGTCGCTTACCAGGGCGCGGGCCGCGACCTCGCGCCGACCGAGATCGCCCGTATCTCGCGCTGGGCGACGAACGGCCTGGTGCCGCATCTGACGGCGCTGCTGGACGTCTCCCCGGAGGCGGCCCGCGAGCGTTTCACCGAGGCGCCCGACCGGCTGGAGTCCGAGCCCGCAGAGTTCCACCAGCGGGTACGGGCCGGCTTCCTGACCCTCGCCGCCGCCGACCCGGCGCGCTACGTCGTCGTCGACGCCGGCCAGGAGCCGGAGGCCGTCACCACGGTGATCCGGCACCGGCTCGACCAGATGCTGCCGCTCTCCGAGGCCGAGATCAAGGTGCGCGACGAGGCCCGTAAGGCCGCCGAGGAAGAGGCGCGGCGCAAGGCCGAGGAAGAGGCCGCGCGCAAGGCGGAGGAAGAGCGGCTGGAGCGCGAGCGCCAGGCGCAGCTCGCCAAGCTGCGCGCGGAGGAAGCGGAGCGCAAGCGCGAGGAACTGGCGGCTGCGCAGCTGCGCGAGGCGGAACGCCGGCAGGAAGAGGCCCGGCAGCGCGCCGAGGAGGCGCGCCGGCTGGCCGAGGAGGCGCAGCTGCGCCGCGAGGCGGAGGAGCGTGCGAAGGCCATCGAGCAGGAGCGGCTGCGACGCCAGGCGGAAGAGCAGTCACGGCTCAGGGCGGAGGCCGAGGAGCGGCGGCTGGAGAAGCAGCGCAAGGCGGAGGAAGCCCTGCTGCGCGCGGAGCGGGCCCGGCAGGCGGCGGACGCCGCCAGGGCCGCGACCGCGGCGGAAGCTGCGGCTGCCGCCGCCGCGGCTCGGGCGGCGGCGCAGAAGGAAGCCGACGAGGCGGCTGCGGCAGCCGCGAAGGCGCGCAAGCTGGACGACGCTCCGACGATCGAGACGCAGATTCCCAGCGGCGGTCAGCGGGCGGAGCCGGGCTCCGTGCCGGGTACGGACCGGGACGCGGCCGGTGGCGCTGGTGGCACGAGTGGCACCGGTGGCGCCGGGCACGCGGACGACGCGCTGACGGTCGAGACGCCTCGGGTGGATCTGCGGGGCGGTCGGCCTGGGGCTGATGCGGCGGGCGGTGCCGCCGGTGTCACTGGTCCTGCCGATGAGACGACTGTGCTGCCGTCCGTACGGCCTGACGGGCCGTCCGACCGGCGCGAGGGCGGGGCGCGGTCCGACCCGCGGTCCGACCCGCGGTCCGACCCGCGGTCCGACTCGCGGTCCGGTTCCGGGCAGAGCGGGCGCGGCGCGGACGCCGAGGAGACGGCCGTGCTGCCGCAGCCGAACGTCCAATCGCAGCAGCGGCAGCAGTGGCAGCAACAGAACCAGCAGCACGCGCAGCCGCACGCCCCGGGCGCGGCGGACGAGACGGCCGTGCTGCCGTCCGTACCCGCCGACCGGCCCGCGGACCCGGCGGACCGCGTACCGCCGTGGCTGTTCCACAAGGAGGACGGCGGGGCGCAGCAGCCCCCGCCCCGGCAGCGGTCGCAATCGCGGTCCCGGCCCCAGTCCACGCCCGAGACCGAGACCGAGCGCACCCGGGAACTGCCCCAGATCGACCCGGCGACGGGCCATCCGGCAGAGCCGCCGCGCCGCAGCCGTCCGCGTCCCGACTGGGCGGAGGAGACCCCGCTCGACGACCTGCCGACCCTCGCGGACGAGCTTCTCGGCACGCGTGACGACGAGGACGACAGCGGTCGGGGCGGCAAGGGCCGCGGCCGCCGGAGCTAGTACGGACGGTTGACCCTCAGGGGGCGGCGCTCGGCCACGGTCGGGTACCGCCCCCTGAGCTGTGCCCGGAGCCGTCTCGGGTCCCTCTCGGGGCCGGGCTGCTCCGGGTTGTCAGTGGGGTGGCCCACAATGGGAAACCGCAGCGCTCGGAGCGGAAGACGGGCGGAAGACGGCAGGCCGGACGACGACAGCGGGGCTGCGGGGCCCCCGGAACGGCGCGGCGGCGCGAAGGCAACGGGGCCGTACGGCCACAGCACAGGGACGGCGGGACAGCGATGGCGGTGTGGGACGACCTGGTCGGCCAGGAAAAGGTGACGGAGCAGCTCGCGGCTGCCGCCCGCGACGCGGACACGCTGGTCACGGCCGGCAGAGGGGCCCCCGACTCGGGCGTGGCGTCGAAGATGACGCACGCCTGGCTGTTCACCGGGCCGCCCGGTTCCGGCCGGTCCACCGTGGCGCGCGCGTTCGCCGCCGCTCTGCAGTGCGTCAGCCCTGACCGGGCTCTGGGCGGCGTCCCCGGCTGCGGTTTCTGCGACGGCTGTCACACCGCGCTCGTGGGCACGCACGCCGACGTCGACGTGATTCGTACGGACCAGCTGAGCATCGGTGTGAAGGACACCCGCGACCTGGTGCGCCGCTCCGCGATGTCGCCGGCCGGCGGGCGCTGGCAGGTGATGCTCCTGGAGGACGCGGACCGGCTCACCGAGGGCGCGGGGAACGTCCTGCTGAAGGCGGTGGAGGAGCCCGCGCCGCGCACCGTATGGCTGCTCTGCGCGCCGTCCCTGGAGGACGTGCTGCCCACGATCCGCTCGCGCTGCCGCAACCTGACCCTCCGTACGCCCCCGGTGCACGCCGTGGCCGAGGTGCTCATGCGCCGTGACGGCATCGAACCGGAGCTGGCCGCCTCGGCAGCCCGCGCCACACAGGGGCACATCGGCCGCGCTCGCCGCCTCGCGACCGACGAGCGGGCGCGCGCCCGGCGCGCCGCGGTGCTGAAACTGCCGCTGCGGGTCGATGACATCGGTGGCTGTCTGAAGGCGGCCCAGGAGCTGATCGACGCGGCCGCGGAGGACGCCAAGCAGGTCGCGGAGGATGTCGACGGCAAGGAGACAGAGGAACTGCGCGCCGCGCTGGGCGCTGCGGCGGGCACCGGCAGCCGGATGCCGCGGGGCACGGCGGGCGCGATGAAGGACCTCCAGGACCGGCAGAAGCGCCGCGCGACCCGTACCCAGCGGGACAGTCTGGACCTCGCGCTGGTCGAACTCACCGGCTTCTACCGTGACGTACTGGCGCTGCAACTGGGCTCCTCGGTGGCCATCGCCAACACCGAGGTGCAGAGCTCACTGGACCGGATCGCGAGCGCTTCGACGCCGGAGTCGACGCTGCGCCGGATAGAGGCGGTGGGCGCCTGCCGCATCGCGCTGGACCGCAACGTGTCGCCGCTGCTGGCGGTCGAGTCGATGACGATGGGGCTCCGCGCGGGTTGATCCGGCCCCCGGTCGAGGTGGGCCCGTTCCTGGACCTGCTTCCGCATCCGCCCCCGGATCCGCGCATGGCCGGCCGTGCGCGCTCACCCGCACTTCCCCGTCTCACCCGTACGAGCGCGTGGATCGCGCGGAGAGTGTGCCCGGGCGGATACGCTCCGAGAACCTGCCCCGAGACTGTGCCCGTTCCGCCGCGAGTGAGGGACCGAACGATGGACACCAGGCGCTTGCTGCGCATCTCCGGCCCCGTCTTCGCGGCCGTCGCCCTGCTGATCTCCGGCTGTTCGTCCGGGACTTCGACCCCGGACGCCTCGGCGTCCTCGCGCACCGCGCAGGACGGTGACGGGCCGGGCGGCGAAACGCCGGCGAACGCGTCGTCCGAGACCCTGAAGCCGCTGCCCACCGCGCTCCCGGCCACCCTCAAGCCGTACTACGGGCAGAAGTTGACCTGGCGCGAGTGCGGGGTGTCCGGCTTCGAGTGCGCCACGATGAAGGCGCCGCTCGACTACGCGAAGGCCGGCGCGGGCGACGATGTCAAGCTGGCGGTGGCCCGCAAGAAGGCGACCGGGCCGGGCAAGCGGCTGGGATCGCTGATGGTGAACCCGGGCGGGCCGGGCGGCTCGGCGATCGGCTATCTCCAGGCGTACGCGGGGATCGGCTATCCGGCGCCGGTCCGGGCGCGGTACGACATGGTGGCGATGGACCCGCGCGGCGTCGCGCGCAGCGAGCCCATCGAGTGCCTCTCCGACAAGCAGATGGACACCTACACCCAGGTCGACCAGACCCCCGACGACCAGGGCGAGGTCAACGGAATCGTCGACTCCTTCAAGGACTTCGCGGCCGGCTGCCAGAAGCGCTCGGGCAGGATGCTCGGCCACGTCTCGACGAACGAGGCGGCGCGCGACATGGACATGCTGCGAGCGGTCCTGGGCGACGAGAAGCTGACCTACGTCGGGGCGTCGTACGGCACGTTCCTCGGCGCGACCTACGCCGGGCTCTACCCGGCCCGAGCGGGGCGGCTCGTCCTCGACGGGGCGATGGACCCCTCGCTCCCGTCGGAGCAGCTGAACCGCGACCAGACCGGCGGCTTCGAGACCGCGTTCACCGCCTTCACGAAGGACTGCGTGCGCACCGACGGGTGCCCGCTGGGCAAGAAGAGCGCCAAGGACGCGGCGCAGCGTATGCGGGACTTCTTCCGGAAACTGGACGCGAAGCCGGTGCCGACCGGCGAGACGCGCAAGCTGGGCGAGTCGCTGGCCACCACCGCGGTGATCTCCGCGATGTACGACGAGGCATCCTGGCCCACCCTGCGTGAGGCGCTCCAGCAGGCGCGGGACGGCGACGGCGCGGGTCTGCTCAAGCTCGCCGACATCTACTACGAGCGTGAGGCGAACGGCTCCTACGCGAACCTCATGTTCGCCAACCCGGCCGTGAACTGTCTCGACCTGCCCCCCTCCTTCAGCGGCCCCGACGCCGTGAAGAAAGCCCTCCCCTCCTTCGAGAAGGCCTCCCCGACCTTCGGCGCGGGCCTCGCCTGGGCCGCCCTGAACTGCAGCTACTGGAAGGCCGACCCGACCGGCAAGCCGAACCGCATCGAGGCCGAGGGCGCGGCCCCGATCGTCGTGGTCGGCACGACCCGCGACCCGGCGACCCCGTACAAGTGGGCCCAGAGCCTGGCTGCCCAGCTCGACTCCGGCACCCTGCTGACCTACGAGGGCGACGGCCACACGGCGTACAAGCGCGGCAGCGACTGCATCGACACGGCGATCAACACCTACCTCCTGGAAGGCAAGGCCCCGGCGAACGGCAAGAAGTGCACCTGACGACCTCCTCCCGGGTCCGCCGCCAATCCGCTCCCACCCCCCCCCGCCCGCCCTCCGCTACCGCCGCTGACCTGCGGCGGAGCGGGTTCGGGGGCGGTGCGCAGGGGGCGTACGGAGCACCCATCCAAACTGTGTAGACTTGGCCGCGCTGCTGATGAGAATCTGATCACGCAGCTTGCCGCCTTAGCTCAGCTGGCCAGAGCAACGCACTCGTAATGCGTAGGTCTCGGGTTCGAATCCCGAAGGCGGCTCACTTTGAACTCCAGCTCAGACAGTGTCTGAGCTGGAGTTTTTCGTTTAGCGGATGCGTCGGCGGCGTTGGGCGCGCGCTGTTTTGCCGTCGGTGGTCTCAGTTTTGGTCTCAAATGCCGGTTTGGGCTGGGGGTGAAGGCGTTGCCCATGCGGAGCATGGCGTCCTTCTGAAGGGCGGATCGGCCCTTCACGTACCGCCGTGTCTGACTGATCTGGGTATGGCGAAGGATCTCCATGACGGTCGGGATGTCCACACCCAGCTCGTTCAGGATGGTCCCTGCCGTGTAACGGCTGCCGTCGTACAGCCGCCGGTCACTGATCCCCCGCCGATTCGAGCAGTTCTTTGAACTCCTCCCAGTCGTCCCGTGCGGCTTCCTGCTGTTGCCTATGAGCGTGCAGGTGCGGGATGAACGGTGCGGGGATGGGGACGGCGTTCCGGCTCTTCTTGGTCTGCGGCCAGCAGGGAGGCTTTGGCCTCCTTCAGGGTGAAGGGATTCGCTTCGGTCTCGTCGACGGTGGGCGGGTCCACGAGAGTGGCGACGTTCTCCACGATCATCCGGCGACGGTGTGCGATCTTCAGGGCGCGACAGGATGCGGTGCACCTTCAGCACGTGGGACGGAGTGTGCCCCTCCCGGAGCATGTCGGCGTAGTGCCTCTCCAGGTGCTCCGGTGCGAGCTTGTCGAGGCGGTGCTGACCGAGGCCGGGCACGATGTCGTTGCGGGTCTTGGAGTCATCCAGGGACCGGGGCTTGAGCCTGGCAGCGTACGCGGTCGTGCCGGTGGGCTGAGGCGGCAGCGAGTGCCGGGCCTGGGTCCACTTCTGGCGTGCCGTCAATTGGTGGTACCCAGCGGGCTCACGCCGGCTTGGCGACGGCCGCCGGCCCGATCTCGTTGTTGGTCTCCGAGGCCGCTGCGCCGGAGACGCCCAGTCCGCCGAGCGCGTTGCCGTCGTGGTCGCGGACGATCATGCCCCCGGCGTAGGGAACGAATGAGCGGGGGCCCGGAGACGCTTGCAGCCGGCCCTCCGTCCGACTATCCGCCGCCGCGGTGAGCCGGACGCGATGGTCGTGCTCTGTCTTCGGGCGGGCGCCCGGTCCTCCGGTGCCGTCAGGTACATCCGGCGGATACGGAGCGTCAGGCCGGTGGCGACGGCCCCGTCGCCGTCCCGAGCAGGAGGAAGGGGCCGAGGGGGTTTGCGGTCGGCGTCAGGAAGAAGACGGCGAGGGGCAGTTCGACGGAGCTAACCCCGGCGGCCCAGCCCAGGGCCCGCAGGGATCCGTGCAGAGCCAGGCTGTACAGGGCGACCAGCGCGCTGACGCAGGCCAGCTGCCACCCTCTCGGCGACCACTCGATGAGGGACACCAGACAACTCATCGGAGGTGGGGAAGGCCGGCATTCTCATCGGTCGGCGCTGCCGGGCGGGACGACCCATTCGGTGGGTTGGCCGGTGAGGGAGGCGATCATGTCGAAGTCGCCGTCGTAGTGGAGGACCGTTCGCCGGTTCAGTTCCGCTGTGGCGGCGATCATCAGGTCGGGGAGCGACAGAGCGCGGTGGAAGCCGGCGTTGAGGGCATGGCGCTGGATCTCGAGAGCGCGGGTGAAGACGCCGTCGTCGGTGCGGAGGTAGTCGAAGGCGTGGAGCCAGGTACTGATCCGTGTTGCTTCTGAGCTGTCCCGTGCGGAGTGGATCATCTCGTACTCGATGGGCCGGCACACGGCGAGGAGATTGCGCTCGTGCAGAGGCTTGAGCACCTCCTTGACGCTCGGCTTCGTCCAGCGGGCCAGGGCGGACTTGTCGATCAGGTAGCGGTCCTGCATCAGGCGGCCCGGCCTCCGTCGCGGTCGCCGTTGTGCTTGAGGGAGCCGTCGGCGTTGCGCGGGCCAGTGTTCTCGACGATCTCGCTGAAGTCGAGCTCGCCGGCGTCCATGGAGTCGAAGCCCTCCTGCCGCAGGCGCCTCTTGACGGCGTCCTCCATGGCGAGGCGGACGGCCTTGGCCTTCGTCTTGGTGCCGAAGATGCGCATGGCCTCGGCGACCATGTCTTCGTCGAGGTCGATGACTGTTCTGGCCATGTGGATGGTCCCTCCGCGGATACTCCTGTCAGCAAAACGATACCATTTATTGGCTGTGGTAGATATCGTTTCTATGAGAGGCTCTCGTCGTGGATGGAGACCGCGGCGCTCGGTGGTGAAGTGCCGCGCGGTCGCTCCTTGCATCACGGGGCGGCACAGGACAGCCTGTTGCACGTACTCTGATCAGGAAAGACGTCACTGCACAGCACCACGAGACACCACGCAACATGATCGCTCATGGTCTCGTGATGCGAAGGCCAGGAGCCGGGCCGCCCAGGACGGGATCAAGCGTGTTCCCAAGCCCATCGGACGTCCAGGTCACCCGCACAGGCCCGGCCGGCAGCCCGCGGCATGGCTCGCTTTTGCGCTGCTGCGCGACGGCATCAGCATTCAGGCCGTACCGCCTGATCCACCAAGGCGCCCGCAGCGCCTGTATAGCGCCTTGGGTCACACAGGAAACCCAACTCTTCCGGAGATAGCACGCCTTGGAGCATCGGGGCCCGAGCGAGAAGTTCTTGCAACGGCCGCCCGCTCTGCTGGGCCGCGGTGGACGCGCCGGTCAGCAGCTCTTTGGCGGCGGCTCTGCCCAGTCGGGGGGCCAAGGCCGCTACGAGCCGTTCCGACACGACCTGGCTGCCGGTCATATGGAGGTTGATACGCATCCGTTCCGGCCAGACCTCGAGACCTTCGGCGAGCTCCACCGCGGTGTGCGCAGCGCCGCCGACCAGTCGTAGGCACTCGCGCAGCGGCTGCCACTCCGCGTGCCAAGCCCCGGCTGAGCGCTCGTCCTCGGATACCAGGCATTGGGTCAAGCCGCTCGCGATGGCCGGAACCTGGAGTGCGGCACTTCGGATGAGCGTCGCCAACACGGGATTGCGCTTGTGGGGCATGGCTGAGGAACTGCCGCGCCCGGCGACGATGGACTCGGTGACCTCTGCTGTCTCGGTTCTGGTCAGCGTTTGCACATCGATCGCGATCTTGCCGAGCGCACCGGAGGCGAACGCCAGTGCCGCCGCGAGGTCGGCGACCGGGGTGCGCAGGGCGTGCCAGGGCAGGCCGGGACGTGCGAGGCCGGTCTCATCGGCGAAGGCCTCGGTCAAACGGGCATGGTAGGCGCCCAGGTGTTGGCTCTCTCCGTCGGTACCGGCGTACTCCAGGTATCCGGCGAGGGTGCCGGCGGCTCCGCCGATCGAGACGGGCAGTCCCCCCTCCTGTACTCGGCCCAGCCGCCGGTCGGCATCCAGGACCAACTGCCGCCAGCCGGCGGCCTTGAGCCCGAACGTGGTAGGCACCGCATGCTGAGCGAGGGTGCGGCCCACCATGACGGTGTCGCGGTGCCGGACCGCGAGGGCGGCCAGCGCCTCGGCCGTCCTGCCCAGGTCCGACCGGATCAGCGTCAGCGCCCGGTCGGCGACCAGCATCGCGCCGGTGTCGAAGATGTCCTGGCTGGTGGAGCCCCGGTGCACATACTCAGCTGCGGCGGGGTCCACTCCCGCCACGAGCTGGGTGAGTGCCCGCACGAGCCCCACTACGGGGTTGGCGGTCTCGCGTGCGGCCACGGAGATGGCCCTGAGGTCGAGCTGTTCGGCCCGCGCCACGGTGGTGATGGTGTCGGCGGCGTGTTGAGGCAGTGTGCCGAGCTTTGCCTGTGCCCTGGCCAGGGCAGCTTCCGCGTCAAGCATCGCCTGCAGCCACGCCCGGTCGCAGACCGCCTCTTCGACGGGCGTGCCGGCTCGGACCGGGGAGAGCAGGCCGGCGTCTTCCTGGCTTCCGAACTGCCTGTTCATACGATTACTCCAAGCGAATTGGGTTCGGAGGTGGCAGACGAGAGGGAGACAGCGGCGAGGCCGAGGACCGACCGGGCGATCGCGTCGGAGTCGCCCAGGGTGACGGAGTCCACCCCAGGGCGTATCCCCGCAGCGGTCGCCCAGCGCACGGACTCAGTGGGAACGCCGTACGCGAACCGGCGCGGATGGGCATGGCCCCGCGCATCGAGCAGCCGGTACGGGCGCTTGGTGACCGCGAGGCCGCCGGTCTCGTAGGTCGTCCCGCGAGCTTCTGGAATGGAGAAGGTCGTGGCCTGTCCCGTGTTCAGCAGGTGCAGCAGCAGCGGGTCGGCGGCGCGGCGCAGGTCGGGCTCGTGAAGTCGCGCCTCGACCAGCACGGTGGCTCGTACGGGCGGCCCTGGCACGGCACGTGACTGGGCCACGAAGGCCGAAGCGCCGGTGTCGATGCGGATTTCGGTAGCGGGGCCCGTCAGCTCCAGCAGGCCGGCCTCGATCAGCGCGATCATCTCCTCGATGCGCGAGGCCGGCGGGCCGATGGACAAGAACGCGTTGAGCGGGGTGTACCAGCCGTCGAGTTCGTCGCGGTGCGAGGCGCCCTCCAGGCCCGCGTGGTCGACCACCAGCCGGATCTCGTTGCGCAGGTCCCGCAGCACGTCCAAGGCTGCCTTCAACGGACCACTGACGTTGCCGGCCCTTGCTTCTCGGACGTCCCTGGCCAGATACTCCAGCACCCAGGGCCGGAAGTCGTCCTGACTGGTGAACTCTCGCCCCTTGTAGGGGTTCGAGAGCCGATCCCAGTCCCACCGGTCGGAGATCTCGATGCCGTGGGCGTCGAGCAGCGCGTGCCGTTCGGCAGATCCTGACGCGGCCAGGTAACGATCGACGAAGTCTTCGTGCTGTGCGTCCCGCCCGCGAGTCTTGAGCAAGGTGGAGTAATAGACGCTTTCCACTTCGCAGGCGATGAGCGGCCACAACTCGTCGCTGAAGCGCACCCGCTCACCCTTCTCCGCCCGTGCGCGCAGCCCGGCGATGACCTCAAGCGTGAGGAGCCGTGGGAAATACCGTTCGGAGACGCCCTTCTCGTTCTCTCCGCGGGCGTGGTACGGGATGCCGCGGCGGGAGCTGGCGTACATCCGGGGCTCCTGCCCCGACGGCTGGTACACCAGCCGCTCTCCGTCCCGTACGAAGGCACCGCCACGCCCCACCGTCAACAACACCATGTGGTCGAAGAAACTCAGCCCGAGGCCACGCAGCAGCACCCGCTCGCCGGGGCGGATGCGGCTCAGGTCCAGGAACGCCGGGTTGGCGGGGGGTACATAGGTGAGGCCGTGAATGCGGGCCAGATGCGCCGTTTTCTGTTCCTGCGGCGTCAGTCGGGTGGGCACGTGCCCCTGCGCCATCACGATGGCGTCGAGGCCGCTCAGCCAGCTGCCGTCCTCAAGGCATACGCTCTGCGGGCCGTCCTGGACACCGCGCGCGTCCGCCAGAGCGACAGCGCGCGAGCGGTGGACCTCAACGCTGATGTGCTCAGGGGCTCCGCGCACGACCCGCTGGAACATGGCGTACAGATACGTTCCATAGAAAGCCCGGGTGGGATACGAGTCCGGACCCAGGTCCCGGGCCTCGGCGAGGGTCTGGCTGTCGTGGCTGTCGTGGCTGTCGTGGCCGTCGGAACCACCGTGCGCGGACAGGCTCCGGGCCCATTCGTACAGGCTCGGCCCGGGCTCAACGGGGCCACATATGCGAGAGCTTCCGTCCGTGTAGACGGTGACCTGCGAGGCGACGGTGTTCATCAACAGGTGCCGGACCTGATCGGTGCGCCATACCGCCCCCGCCCCCGGCTCGTACGGCTCTACGACGTGCACGGTGACAGCGGAACTCGATGTGTCCGTCCGCTCATTGGCACACAGTCGTTCCAGTACGGAGAGTCCCCGGGGTCCGACGCCGATGATGCATATCGCCTTGCGGCTACTGGTCATGAGGAAGTGCCTTTCCCGTCTTGGTCTCAAATCGCCGGCTGAGTCGCCCGGTGCGTACAGCCTCCGGTCCCGCACACGGAACTCGACGTGCGTGCCGTCGGGATGCTCTTTCCGTCGACGGGCGCCTTTCGCCGGTCAGGGGCAGGGCGGGCCCAGGAGCAGGCGCGTGCCCGGCGGAAGGCGGGCGCTCTCGTCCGCCGAACGCAAGTGCTCGAACAGCACCCGCTGCAGCTCGCGCGCGGCGCGCGGCGGCACAACGTCCTTGCGGTGCGCGACAGAGATGGTGCGCTGCATGCCCGGTTCCGCGAACGAGGTGACCCGCAGTCCGGACCGGGCTGCCACCATGCCCGGCACCACCGCGAAGCCGAGGCCCGCCCGTACGAACCCGAGCACCGCGTCCATCTCCCCGCCCTCGACCGCGAAGGTCGGCTCGAATCCAGCCGCCCGGCAGGCAGCCGTGGTGAACTCCCGCAGGTCATAGCCGCGCCGGAACATGACCAGCGGCTGGTCCCGCAGGTCCGTGACGTGTATGCGCCCACGTCGTACGGGCGGCGGTGACTCAAGTGCTGAAACCACGACAAGGTCCTCCCGCAGGAGCTCGGCGGTGGCGAGCGCCGACGCCTCCTGCCCCGGCAAGGGCGTGATGATCAGTGCGAGGTCCAACTCCCCTGCCGCCAAGGTATGGACGACATCCTGCGAACCACCCTCGTCCACGACCAGTTCGATAGCGGGGAACTCGTCGTGGAAACGGCGCAGCACGTCAGGGACGAGACTCGCGCACAGACTCGGCGGGGCGCCGAGCCGCACCCGGCCACGGCGGAGCTGGGCGACCTCCTGCACCTCGCGGAGCGCCGTCTCGGAGTCCGCGAGGAGCTGCCGGGCCAGCGGCAGCAGCGCCGTACCAGCGTCGGTGAGCGTGATGTTGCCGCGCGTCCGGTCGAAGAGATCGGAGCCCAACTCCCTCTCCAGAACCCGGATCTGCTGCGACAGCGACGGCTGCGCCACGTGCAGGAGCTTCGCGGCCCGGGTGAAATGCCGGGTGCCTGCGACGGTGACGAAGTAGCGGAGGTGTTGGAGTTGCATTCACCGACGATAGCAATGACCTATGCAGCTGCTCTTGTCAAGAGGTATTGAGTTCCTCGCAGACAAGCCGCATATCGCGATGCGCCACATGCCACACCGTGTGGTAGCTCTCCAGGAGCGGGGAGGCCAGATAGCCGAGCTCGCCCTTCTCCACTCTGAGGGCCGCGTTCTCCAGGCGCGCCGGGTAGCTCTCCCACAGCGGGATGGCGGAGCCAACGGCGTTCAGAGCGTCCCGCGCTCGGTCGTGCAGTTCGCGCAGCTGTTCCGCCACAGCCTCGATCGCGCCTCTCTGATAGGCGGTCACCAACTGTTTCAGCGTGCTGTCGTGGGCCTCGAAGCCGGCCAGCGCAGCGGTCAGAGCGGCGCGTTCGGCCCTGGTCGATTCTCCCAGCCATCCGGCCGCCAGCGACGTCGCCCGCTCGGTTCCGGCAGGTGTGAGGCCGTACATCTCACCCCGCGGGCTTCGCACCTGCCGTACATGGCCCGACTCGATGAGCCGCGTGATCGTTTCCAGCGGCTCGGTCACCTGCCAGAGCGAGAGGCGGTCGGCCTCCAGCCAGCCGGCCACCCGCAACGCGTGCAGGGCGGGGCCGTGGGTGTCAGGAACGTTCAGCACGGTGCCTCCTCCTCATTTCTTCGTCGTTCACTCGTCATTGCTCTGTGCGTGATTGCTCTGTGCGTGTCAGATGTGTGGTTCGCCGTGCGTCTCACAGAAACGCCTTGGCGTGCACGATGGCGAGCCGCGCCAAGGAACCGTCGGCGCGCAGCCGTTCCCGCGCCTCGTCCGCCGTGCGCCGGGTCACTGTCTTCACCCAGGCCTCAGCGGTCCCGGTCACCAGGTCGGTGGCGTCATGGGGGCCGAAGGCCCACCGGCCCAGCGGGCCCGCGTCGAGTTCGAGACGCAGCGTGCACTCACGGGGCGCCCGTACCCTCGCCCGCCGCAGAGCGAATGGCAGCGTCTCGTAGCCGAGCGAGGCCACGTGCCACGCTTCGGGAGTCAGCTCATCCGGCGCGCCGAGCGCCCGGCCCAGATCCTGGCCGTGCGCCCAGGTTTCCATGAGCCGGGCCTGGGCGAACGCACGGGCCGAAAGCCCCAGGCCCCAGGGCACCCGGGCATCGGGCCCGACCTGTTCCAGCGCGGCCGAAGTGGCGTCCTGGGCGCGGCACAGCCAGGCGACCAAGTCGTCCCGGCCCCTGTCCTCGGCTCTCGCAGCCCCGGCTGCCGTGAATTGTTCCGCTCCGGCGTACGGCCGCACCGCCTCGGCGAAGGTGCGGGGGCCGCCCAGAGCGGTGTCCGCCGCGACCTCCTCCGTATCCGCCAGATGGGCGATCTGATGCCGGACCGCCCAGCCCTGGGCAGAGGTGGGCAGGTCCATGTCCCGGTCGGTGGTGCCCTCCAAGAGGGCACGCACCGACTGGTACTGGGTGCGCAGGTCCCGCAGCTCGGTCCCCGGTCCCGGACCCTTCACCGGGCCCTCTTCGCCTCGGCGATGGCGATCGTCCAGCGGGCGTGTTCCCGCTGTCCGGGGACCGCCAGTACGACGAGTTCGAGCGGGCAGCCCGGCAGGTCGGCGCGCGAGGGGAGCGACGAGCCGGGGTGCGGGTGCAGATACGCCACCCGGCCGCCCCGGCCCGCCCAGACCTCGGCCGTCCGGGCGTCGCCGGTCGCGACGAGCCGGTCGGTCGGCGAGGTGGGCAATTCGTCCGCGGTCCGGCATACCAGCGCCCGCTGGGCAGCGGAGTCGCGCACCGTCCCGGGCGAATCCGGCCGGATCGCCAGCGGCGTGCCCGTGGCGTCGTCCACCAGGACCACGTCTTCGGCGGCCGAGCCCTCCTCGTAGGGCAGGCACAGCACTGTGGTGAACTTCGCCGCTTGCAGCAGCTCCTCGGGCCGGTCCGGGTGCGACCTGTCCGCTGCGGGGATCTCTCCCACCCACACCCTGCCGGTGGTGCCGCACACCGTCACCTCGGGGAGCGGGCCGCCGTCGGCGGACTCGCGGGCCCGGACGCGGGCCGCGAAGTCCGCGTCCACGATGTGGGCGCCGACCACCGTGGGCACGTTCAGCTCACGCGCGACCACAGCGGCGTGCGAGGTGCCGCCGCCTTCCAGGGTGACTACCGCCGCGGCGTGCACCATGGCCGCGAAGTCCGACGGTTCAGTCGTGGGGCGGAGCAGAACCGCCTCGCCGGCCGGGTGCGACAGGATCTCCTCGGTACTGGTGACCACCGGTCCGCGGGCAACCCCGGCGCACGCGGGCAGCCCCACGGCCAGCAGCCGCGGATGGTCCCCCGCCACGCTCGTCGGCAGTGGCGTGAACAGCGCGTCCAGGTCCATCCGCCGCAACGTCTGCTCCGCGGTGAGCTGTCCGTCGCGCCAGGCGCCCTGGGCCACTTGGTTGAGTACGTGCGGCGCGGCGGCCGCGGGCCGCACCTGCACCAACCACAACTTTCCGTTCTCGACGACGAACTCGACGTCGACCATGGCCTTCAGTCTGCGGTGCAGATGTGCCACCCGCTCGGCCAACTCCGCGTGCACGGCGCCGTCCTGCGCCCATAGCGCGCTGATCGCCTGCGGTGTGCGGGTGCCGGAGACCAGGTCCTCGCCGGTCGAACCCGCCACGTACTCGCCGAACAGACCCGCGTCGCCGTTGATCGGGTTGTGGCTGAACACCACGCCGCTGCCGGAGACGCTGCCCGCCATGCCGTAGGCCATCGCCTGCACCACGACCGCGGGACCGGGCTCCTCCGGAATGCCGTTCGCCCTCCGGTACTCCCGCGCGCGGTCCGACTGCCACGAGGCGCGTACCGCCTCGACGGCATTGCGCACCTGGTCGATCGGGTCCGCGGGATACACGCCGCCGGTCAGGTCGCCGTACAGCGCCCGCAGCCGGTCGAACCGCAGTCGCGGCTCCTCGGCCGGGCCGCCTTCCGCGCCGCGTAGCCGCGCGGCGTCCGCACCACCCACGTAGCGGCACAGATGCCGGGCCTGTGTGAGCAGCATCTCCCAGGCGGCGGCGGGGTCGCCGAGGCGCTGCGTCAGAGGTCCGATGTCCGCCGGGGACAGGCCGATACCGAGCAGGGTGTCCATCATGCCGGGCATGCTCGACGGCGGACTGGAGCGCACCGCCAGGCCCACCGCACAGGCGCGTGGGCCCATGGTGTCCGCCGCCGCGTCGGCCAGTTCGGCGAGCACCGTACGGATACGGTCCGCCCCGACCGGGCCCGCGGCCAGCTCATCCGCGTCGAATACCGCGAACGGCGGTACCGGCAGTCCCTCCTGGCGCATGAGCGTCAAGTGGAAACCCTTGCCCCCGAGCCGGGCACGGGACTCCGCGGGGCCCTCGCGGCCGGTGACCGGAGCGGGCGTGACGGCGATGCGTGACCGGCCGGTGGCGCTTGCCGTCTCGCAGCGGTACGGGAAGTCCTGGCCGACGTGTACGACCGACCCACTGAGCTCACCAGCCGTGAAGGACCGCCACAGCTTGGTCCGCTGCGGCTTTCCGCTGGTTGTCCGCGGTACGGCCAGGGCCCCCACGTGCAGCACGGCTGAACGCTCGATACTCAGGCCGAAGGTCCCCAGTACATCGCCGAGCCGATCGGTGTCCACGGTCCCGGCCGCGCGTTGCACGGTGGCGAGCACGGCCGGGCTGCCGCCCGCGGAGTGCAGTACCACGGCGAGCTTGTCGGGCTGCAACCCCAAGGCCCGCACCAGCGCCAGCTCAACGTCCTCCGCGGTGACGAACCGTCCGTTGACCTTGACCGAGTCGCCGGCCCGGCCGAGGACATAGATCTGCTCCTCCACCCGGAAGCCGAGGTCGCCGGTGCGGTAGCCGCCGGTGCTGAACCTCTCGTTTTCCGGCGGGTCGCCGAAATAGCCGGTCGACAGCGCGGGGGAGCGGACCAGCAGTTCACCGACGTGGCCGTCGGGGAGGGGATGACCGTCCTCACCGACCACCGTGATGTCCACGCCGAGCAGTTCGCTGCCGCACGATACGACGCTGTGCAGCGCCGCGTCGCCCGGCTCGGAGCGGCCCAGTCCGCGCTGCCCGACGACGTGCACAGGGGCGCCCGGGCTGAACTCCGTCGAGCCGAGGAGCAGCGCGCTCGGCTCCTGGCCCCAGCCGGCCGCGGACACCGCGAGAGTCGCCTCGGCCATGCCGTACGAGGGGGACAGCGTCTCCCGTCGGAATCCGCTCGGCGCGAGCAGTTCGTAGAGGGAGTCGAGCGCGGGCATGCTGACCCGGTCGGAGCCGACGATCAGCGCGCGCCAGGCGCTGAAGTCCATGTCTGCGACGTCCTCGGGGCGTATCCTCCGCATCACCCGTTCGAGAGCGAAGTTGGGTATCGCCGAGTGGGTTCCGCCGTGGCGGCCGAAGATCGTGAGCCACTCCAGGGGGCGCCGGATGAAGTGTTCCGGGCGCATGAGCCACACTTCGGCGCCGAGCACCACGGGGGTGACGAACAGGCCGATGAGGCCCATGTCGTGGTGGAGCGGAAGCCAGGAACCGAAGGAACACCCGGGCGCGATGCGGTACTTCTCCTCCAGCAGCGCGACCTGGGCGAGCACCGCCTCGTTGGTCAGCGTCACGCCCCGCGGAGCGCTGGAGGAGCCGGACGTGAACTGGATGAGTGCCAGGTCGTCCTTGGCCAGGACGGCGCGCGACCGGTCGGTCCCCTGCGGCGCGGGCTGCCCGGCGTCGACGACACGCAGCGGCCCGAGCTCGCCGTCCGGGCGAAGGTCCGCCAGGATGTCCAGCGTCTCGCCCGCACTCACCACGCAGTCGGGACGCAGGGTGGTGAGCAGGTCGGCGACGAAGGTGGCGTAGTCGACCGGACCCTGGTAGCCGTTGGGGGCAATGGGGGTCGGAGTGGCGCCGATGGCGATGGCACCGAAGAAGTACCGCGCGAACACCGGCCCGGAAGGCACCATCAGCGCGACCCGGTCGCCCTTGCCGACGCCGTGCTGCCGCAGGTGCCCGGCCGCGTCGAGCACCTGCTGCGCGAATTCGGCGTAGGTGTGGCGCTGCCACCGCCGGCCGTCGTAGTAGTTGATCCCCGCGTCCGTCGACGGGTCGATGAGCCAACTGGTGAGGTCGCGCATCACTCGTGCCCCACCTCCTGCGGGGCGGGATCGGCGCCAGGGGCCGCGATCTTCTCCTGGATGAGCTCCGCGAGGGCTCCGACGGTGTCCGTGGTGTACGTCTTCGGGGTGTCGATCAGCTCGATGTCGAATTCGTCCTCCAGTCGCGTCAGCACCTCCAGCAGCGCGAGCGAATCAAGGCGGATGTCCGCTCTGATGGAGTCGGTCAGCCGCAGGTCACGGTGGGGCTGACCGACGGCGATGGCCTCCTCCAGCTTGGTCACGATCGCTTCGATGCTGGGTCCGGCCACGACGTTGTCCGTAGCCACGCTGTTCTCAGTCAAGGGTCCTCACTTCTCCCGTATCACCGTTTACGTGCACGCGCCGTCCTGCGGCGATTTCGCCGGCCAGCGGGTGGGACACCACAGCGGGCACCCCCATCTCCCGGCAGAGGATCGCGACGTGCGAATACTGGCTGCCGCGTGCGGTCACCACCGCACCGACGAAAGGAAGGATCGGCATGATGTTCGCGTCGGCGCTCTCACAGACGAGGACGACGCCCTCTTCCGTCGGCATGTCCTCGATGCCGATGGCCACCCCTTCGAACACGCCCGGTGAAACACCGGTGGGGCGGCGGCGAGGCACGGCATCGGGCGAAGCGCCCGGCCGCAGGTCCAGATAGTCCGGCATGACGAGGCCGAGCGCCTCGGCGCAGGACTCCCTGCGCCTTTCGATCTCGGCCGGTGTGGGCACGACCTGACCGCTCAGCTCGTCCATCGACAGGTACGGCCAGTCGTCGTGCGCCACCCCTCGGCAGCGGGCCAACTCCCGGGCGAGTGTGCGGTGAACGTGCAGCAGCCGCATCGCCAGGGACTTGCTCTGCTCACGTACGGACATCATGTCGCCGAGGAAGAGCACGGACGCGTCGACAGCCCGGCCGCGCAGCGTCTCCCGCATGCCGATGAGAGCCTCGCGCGGGCTCACGTCGACCGCGCCGCCGTTGCCCTCCATGGGCTGGGCGAGCGGCCGCAACGCGTACTCCGACCAAGGGCTGTGCTGGTCGGCGACCTCGTAGAAGACCTTGTCCAGGAAGCTGGCCGGCCCGTCCTTCATGCTGCCGAGCCCGAACAGCCGGGTCCACGGAAGTTCGGCCGGCTCCCGCAGCCAGCCGGCCACCGAGTCCGCGTTCGGCACCAGCTTCTCGGTCACCTTGCGCCGGATCACCTCGGCCGCGACGGCACCCGAGGTGCAGGTGATGTGCACCTCCCAGGCGATCTCCAGCAGTCGCTTGCCACGCATGACGAACTCGCCGAGCCGCCAGTCGATTCCGGCCGCTGCGGCCTCGCGTACGTCCTGCTCGAAGGCGAACACCTGCTGTTCCAGCTTGGCGTTGCGGGTGCGCAATCCCAGCAGTTCGGTGAACATCCGCGGGCCGACCATCACCTTGCGCCAGCCCATGACACGTTCGATGTCGGACGGCGGTGGCGGTGCGACGCCCTCGAAGTACGCGTCGGTGACATCGCGCGGCTCGGTCAGCACGACGTTGTCGGCGACATGGCAGTACGCCGTCAGGTTGTGGTAAGGGCGCAGGCCGTGGTAACCGGTGAAGACATAGGTGGAACCGGTGGTCCATCGCGGGTGACCGAGGACTCGGCCCGTGAACCGGCGGGTGCCGAGCTCCATGGGACGGCCGACGAGCGACCAGGACATCGGAGACAGTCGCTCGGGAGCGACTTCGCCGAAATTGCCCGCCGAGTAAACCCGCATCCGAGGATGGACATGGGTGTCCATCCGGCAGAACGGGGGCTGCCACGCGGAGGCCGGCGCTGTGTCACCGGACGCGATCGCAGGTTGGGTCATGGCGTGCTCACTTCCGCGTCCACGGGCAGCAGTACACGCCGCGCATCGCGCAGGATGTCCGCTGTCGCCGATATGTAGCCGGGCCGTTCGACAGGGCTCGGCCACGGCAGGGCCTCCAGCACGTCCGGGGCGAGAGACGGCAGCGGCGAGGTGTACTCCAGGGTGCTGTCGGTGAGCCCCATCCGACTCGCGACCAAGCGCTGCAGCCAGCGTCCGCGGGTACCGTCCACCAGCCGCGGAACCACGCCGTACGGCTGGCACAGCTCATGCAGCACCCGCGCCAGCGTCGGCCGCTTGGGGTCGAAGTAGGTGCACACAGCCGGGGCTTCGGCAGCACGGGCCAGTGAGGCGACCACCCCGGCGGCGGCGGCCACGTCACCGACGTAGACCGGGAACCGCCCGCCGCGCTCCAGGAACAGCGGCATGCCCTGCAGCAGGCTCGGCAGAGCCTGCAGCGGACCGCCGGTAGCGGGCACCAGCTCCGCGGGAGCCGGGCCGAGCAGCGGGCCGAACCTGACGATGCTCACCGGAACCCGCCGCTCACGCCTGGCCAGCGCCTCACTGCGGTACTTGGCGTATTCGTACCAGTTGCGGAAGGTCTGGCCCACGGCCAGCTCGCCGTTGCCGACGACACCCTCGGCGCGGCCGAGCGCCAGCAGCGACGACACATGCACCACGCGTCGCACGGAGGGCAGCTTCGCCGCTGTGTCCAGCACGTTGCGGGTGCCGGTCAGGTGCAGGTTGACCAACGCTGACGGGTCCAGGTCCCAGTCGACAGAGCCGAAGCAGGACACCACGGCGTCGACGTCGGCCAGTTCGGCGAGCGCCTCGGGCGACAGGCCGAGGCCGGTCGAGGTGACATCGCCGACGATGGCCTCGCCGTGCCGGGACTCGCCCCGCCGACTCAGCTCTACGACGCTGTCTCCGGAATCGGTCAGCAGCTTGGTCACCCAGTAGCCCAGGTATCCGCTGGCGCCGATGACGAGAACCTTCACTGGAACCTCCCGAGCGGCAGGTTGGCCACGGGCGCGGTGGGGTGCTGCTCGTGCAGGTCAAAGGTGACGCGCAGGATCGTCTCCAGCGGCACCGCGGGCAGCCAGCCGCCGGTCAGACCGGCGAAGCGGGTCCGCTCGAAGACGCGGTCGACGGTCACGTAGCGCAGTCCGTGCAGTCTGTTGCCGGTCTGCCGGCTCCAGCGGACATACCTTGTCCCCACCCGGGTCACCATCTCGAGCATGGAGCGTGAGGCCGGCACCAGCCGCGGGACGCAGTAGCGGGAACCGGTGTCCATCGACTCCAGTTGTGCCAGCAGCGCCGCCAGGGTCGGGGCACGCTCGCCGGCCGCGACCTGTGCGATGGTTCCCGACCGCCAGTCGGCGAACCCGTTACGGCGGCCTTGGCCGAGCATGCGCAGCAGGGATTCGCCGATCACATCGCGCGGCAAGGTGTCCACGCGTGCGCCGCGCTGGGCGGGCAGCACCCGCAGGCGCTTGTCCTCCTCGCGCCGGGACACCAATTGGTAGAGCGAGCTGCGCCGAGTGGTGCGCGCGGTCAGGGAGTTGCCGACGACGCCGCCGACCCGCGCCAGCGCGAGGGGGTGGTCGGTGCGGCGGGCGCGGGCCATCAGCGCCCGCTCGGCGGTCCATTTGCTGAGCTCGTACGGGGTGCGGTCCACGTTCGGGGGGAGCAGGTCCTCCACGACGACGCCGTCGGAGAGCCCCGCGACGAACACCGAGCTCGCCGACAGGTACGGAACCGGGCGCCCGAGCCGCTCGCTGAGCGCCTTGCTGAGGTCGAGGCCGTGCACCGCCCCGAGGACGTTCACTTGGTCCAGCGCGGCGTGGCTCGCCGTCCAGTCGGTGGCTCCGGAGAGGTTGAGCACGGCGTCGATCTCGCCGAGCTGGTCGAGGTCCGTCTCGGACAGGCCCCAGCCGGCGCTTCGGACATCCCCGACGACCTGCTGTGTGACGGACTCGCCCATGATGTGCGCGGCCCGCGGCCTGCGCCGTACGAGCCCGATCACGGAGGGCGCGTCATCGCCGGACGCGTGGCACGCCTCCAGCAGCCCCTGGCCGACCTGCCCGGTCAGCCCGGCGACCAGGATGCGCATGCCCTGCGTGCCCGGCGCGCCGGATGTCCGCGGCCGGGAGTCCAGGAAGTGCTCTGGGGGAGAACTCACCCCGTTCACCCCGTTCACGTCGAGATCCGGATGGAGGAGTCGTACGCCTCGGCGGCGCCGCGCAGCTCACCGGCGACGAGGGCGAGCATCATCTCGTCCGTGCCACCGCCGATCCGGGCCAGCCGGACGTCCTGCCACATCTGGCCGAGCGGCGTCTCCCGGGGGAGGTAGCCGGCTCCGCCGAACATCTGCATGCACTCGCTCATGAGACGTTCCGCCAGCCGGGCCGCGTGCACCTTCACCGCGGCGATCCGGGCGATGAGCTTGCGGTCCAGCGGCTGGGTCATGAGCTGGTCGGCTGTGTGGTTAACGGCCCCGCGCAGCACCTCCAGCTCGACCAGGACGTCGGCGAGCCGGAATTCCAGGTGCTGATGTCCACGCAGTGGCCTGCCGAACTGCACCCGTCGCTCGGTGTGCTCCACGGCCAGCGCCAGGGCGTGGCCGCAGGCTCCGAGGACCTGTGCGGCCACCGCGAGCCGCTCGAAGGAAAGGCCGTAACTGACATTGGCCAGGCCCAGGCCGGGGCGGCCGAGCATGGCTTCCGCCGGCACCACGACGTCGTTGAACTCCACCGCCACTGTGTCCAAGGCGTGAGTGCCGAGCTTCTCGTGCTCGCGGACCAGGTCGGCGGCCTCCAGCGGCACGACCAGGGTCCCTAGCCGTTGGGTGGGCGTGCCGGAGCGGTCGGCGAGCCGGCACAGGACGATGACGAAGTCGCCGACCGCGCCGAGGGAGACGTACTTCTTGCTGCCCTTGATTCGCCAGCCTTCGGAGACCGGCGTGGCCAGGCACTGTATGGCGGACAGGTCGCTGCCGCCGGCGGGCTCGCTTGCGGCGAACGCGCCGATCGCCGTACCGTCCAGCGCGCGTTCCCGCAGGTCGGCAAGGTAGCCGGAGCTGCCCCCGAAGCGATGCAGCATGGCGAGTACGGACTCGGTGTGCAGACTCACGCCGACGGCGATCCCGGTCGGCGCCCTCTTGGCGACCTCCTCGGCGAGGGCGGCGCCGAAGCGCACGTCACCAGGGTGTTCCCCGCGCCAACGGTGGCGCAGCACGCCGAGCTTGCCGAGCCTTTCGAGCACACTGCGCGGGAACCTGCGGAGTTCGGAAGGTTCACCGATATCAGAGAGAGACTCGCGGACCGCGTCGCCCAGCGGGCCAGAGAATTCAACAGCGACAGTATCGGAAGCGACTGCCATATTTCCCCCCAAAAAGAATGGCTAGTAACTATCAATCTCTCGGCAATGAGTTAAAAAGGTGCCGGTCGAGGGCGCTTCAGCCGATGAACAGAGTCGGCACGAGCAGTCCCAGGAAGCCGAGGTCGTAGCCGATGAACCCGCACAGCCGGGCCTTGAGCCAGTTCTCCTGGCCCACGCCGAACCACAGCTGCGCGATGTGCAGGCCCGCGGCGGGCAGCAGCGTCAGGGCGGCCCACCACGGCACCGACGGCAGTGCCACGAAGGCGGCCAGCAGCCCGACATCAACGATGAAGAAGGTCACCATGGCCGATTTGAAGACCTTGGGTCCGCTCACTACCGCCAGCGTCCGGCGGCCTACGGCGGCGTCGCCGTCCTTGTCGTTGACATTGGAGTACGAGATCACCATGACCAGCCACAGGCCCATGAGCAGCGCTTCCAGCACCGCGGCCGTGGACCAGCGCTGTGCGAGCGCCAGGTAGGGGAAGATCAACCCCCCGGCCGTGACCAGTCCGAGCATGGACTCCGAGCCGCCGGTGCGGAAGCTGAACCGGAAACCGCCCGAGTACTGCACCGAACATGCGGTCACGACGAGGAAGATGACCACCGACTCGGCCGGCACGTCCCAGCCGAGCACCGCGAACCCGCCGAGCCCGGTGACCAGTGCCGCCGCCCCTGTGACGGCGGCGAAGATCTGCGCCTGGCGTTCTGTGATCGCCCCGCTGAGCAGCGGCTTGCGCCGGATGTCCCGGCCCAGGTCGCCCTCCTGGTAGTTCATGCTGTCGCTGCCGTTGCGGAAGCCGATGACGTCGTCCACCGCTGAGGTGCACGCCACGATCGCCGCTGAGGCCACCAGGAAGAGAGCGAGGGCCACGGCGGCCCCGGACCGGCCCAGGGCCGCCGTGTCGAGCAGGGCCAGTGCCAGCGCCCATGGGAAGAAGTGCTGGTACACCGTGGCCTTCGAGAGCCGGACGAACGCCCGGGTGGTTTCCCACCCGGAGCGCTCGGCCCGGTCCCCGCGGCCCGTGCGCGAAGACGTGGTCTCAGTATTCATCGATGTACTCGGACACCTTGATGCCCACGTGCCGCCCGGGCTCGGTGATCATGCCGAGCAGTGTGCTGCCCGGGGTGACGTCCGTCAGGTTCTTCGCCTTGCCGTCCCCGCCCATGACACGTACGTGCCAGTCGTCCTGGAGGATGACGTTGACCGTGACATCGCCGTACCGGGCCTCGATCAGCCGCAGCGGCCGCATCTCGACCTTGACCCGGCCGATCCCCACCTCCCGGAACTGGCCGTCGGCCGCCACCGCGTGCGACTGCTCGCCGGCGCGCAGGTCGGTGATGTACGCCGTGTCCTGCGCTCCGAAGACGTAGGAATGAACCGCACCCGCGTTCACCCGGAACGGCCGCAGGTTCATGTACGGCAGGTAGTGCACCTCCGCGCACACCAGGATTCCGCCGGACGACGTGGAGCCGATGATCATCCCCTCGTCCTCGCCGAAGAGCGTCGTGGTATCGATGCACCCGCGGTAACCCATGCCCACCGGCTCGGCCCGGATGACCTCAAGCTGGACGAGATCCTTGTGCACCTTGCGCTGCGCCGCCACGACCGACGTAACCAGCTCCACGTCGCTCAGCCGCTCGGCGGAGACCATCAGCCCGGCGGGCCCGCTCTCCAGCACGCCGGCCACCGTGGACGCCTCCGCGGTGTTCAGGAGCTGCTTGACGATGCCCGTCTTCGTGCTCTGCGCCTTCGCCAGCAGCAGTTCGAGGGGGATGTTGGTCTCATCGCTGAACGCGGCGACGACGACGTCCACCTTGCCGGACAGGTCCGCGGCCTCGTTCATCGTGTCACCGTCGACGATCTCGCAGCGGACGACCAAGGGGCGGGAGCCGACTACCTGCCGGGCGAGATCGATATCCGCGGGGGAGCGGGCGATGATCATGTCGACCCGTTCGTCGGCGGATATCTGCTCCGCGACGTCCGCCTCCTCCGCGCCCACCAGGCAGGCGGTCCGCAGCCGGTCGATCGGCTGCCAGTCCACGTACTGGTCGTGGCGCAGCACGAGGACGGTGGCCGAGGACGACCGCAGGTAGGCGAGAGTGTCGGGCGTTTCCGCGGGAGTCAGTGTGCTGACGTCCACCCAGAGTTCGGTCATGGTCATGAGGTTCCTCCTGTCAGAAGCGGTAACTCTTGAAGCCGTCGGCTCCAAGGTCTGTCTCGGTACGCCGAGCCGGGTCAGCCCGCCGCGAGGGCCGATACGTCTCCGTGCACGACAGCGCGGAGCTGGGCCACCGCGTCGGCCGGGTCCGGGCTGCTGAACACCCGGCGGCCGACGCACAGACCTGCCACGCCGTGGCCGATCGCGTCCTTGGCGGTGGCGACGAACTCGTCCCAGCCGCCGGCGGCCTCGCCGCCCGCGAGGACCACTGGCACCTCCACCGAGGCCACGAGCTCACTCAGGTACTCGGGCCCGGGATGCGCGGCCTTGACCACATCCGCCCCGAGTTCGGCGACGGCCCTGGCGGCATGGATGATCGCCAGGCTCTGTTCGCGCCCGGTGTGCTGGGTCTGCGCGTAGGTCATGACGAGCAGCGGCAGCCCGGTCCGGTCGCACGACGCCGCGACGCGGCCGAGATCGGTGAGCGCCGCCCGGTCCTCCTGGCTCCCGCCTCCGAAGGTGACGTGCACCGAGACCAGGTCCGCGCCCAGGGCGAGGGCGGTCTCCGGGTCGCAGACCCGTGTCTTCAGCTCGGAGCCGGAGCTGAGCCGTGTGTTGCCGGACAGGTGCACGATCAACGCCGTGTCTCGTTGCAGAGGCATGGAGTTGGCCGCTGAACCGCGGTGCATCACGACACCGTCGGCGCCGCCGTCGACCACCGCGCCGAGCACCGTGCTCATCCGCGACAGGCCGCCCTCGCCACCGGTCGTCAACGCGTGGTCGACGGCAACCAGCAGGGTGCGTCCGTCCGCTCCCAGCACACGCCGGAGTCGGCGCTGTTTTCCTGTAATCACGACTGTTCCCCCGTAGTTCTCCTGATGCCGCCCGGGTTCCGGGCGAGTTGGAAGTGTCGCCACCGCGACCGCCCGGCTACTCCTGGGCCAGCAGTTCCCGCAGTGGCGGGTTCGCCCGGCGGGGGTTGGCCACCGCCAGGGCGAGCAGCATGCAGAGCACCACCAGGGGCAGGCTGAGCACGCTGAGCAGCATCGGCACGGTGATCGGGGGCAGCAGCCCGCTCGTCCCGGCCTGAGCGTCGAGCATCGCCGGGATCGCCAGGCAGCCCACGGGCAATGCCACGATCCACGAGCTGAACGCGATCAGCACCGACTCTGCGACGAGCTGCCGGTTGATCGCCTTCTTCGTCGCGCCGGCCAGCCTGGTCAGCGCCAGGCCGCGCTGCCGCTCCACCAGGCCGGAGGCGAGTGTCGCCGCCCCCACCAGTACGGCGAGCAGGAACATCACCCAGGCGAAAGCCTCGAAGGCGCTCACCAGCCGGGCGGTGATACCCGCGAAGGCGTCCCGCATCTCCGTCTGGTTCGGGACATGGGCCCGCGGATAGCGGTCGCCGATTTTCTTCTCCAGAGCGCTTTGGACCTGGCCGACATCGGCCCCGTCCTTCACGCCGATGTAGAACGCGTACACACCCTTGGTGGCGGTGAGTTCCTCGTAGAGGCGCGTCCCGGCGACGATCATGCCGCCGTCGGAGGCGGAGTCCTCCAGTACGGACTTCACCCGCACGGTGCGGTGACCGCTGGGCAGCGGAAGATCCATCGTGTCGCCGACCGAAAGGTCGCGGGTGCGGCCGAAGTTCGACGAAATCGCGATCTCGTCCGTGCCGAGCGTGTGGATGAAGTCCTTCGCGCCCTTGGACACCTTGAGCTTGGTGAGCTTGTCGGAGTCGCCTTGCGCCCCCCAGCTCCACACCTGCACCTTGCGGCCGTCGAGGCCGACGTTCGCGTAGCTGAAGGAGGTCACGGCATCCACGCCGTCGACATCGCGCAGCTCCTTCTCCAGGGAGATGGGGAACTTCTCGTTCTGCAGGTTCTGCCCGACCGGGGCTGCCTGGACGAACAGCTCGCCCTGAGTCCACCGCTCCACGGAAGACGCCACATCGTTCTTGATACTGCTGGACACCCCGGCCATGGCCACCGACGTCACCACAGCGACGGTGAAGGTGATGCTGAGCGCTACGTTGCGCCGCCAGCCGAGCTGCAGGTGCCTGCTGACGGCCAGCCGTACGGCTCCGGGATCCCCCTTGCGCAACAGCGTGCCGACCATCACCGGCAGCACCACGCTGAGCAGGGCCGCACCGATGAACAGAAACACCAGGCTGGTCGACTTGACCATGTCCCCGCCCAGCGCCACCAACAGCGTCCCAATGGCGAGAGTGATGAACCCGGCGACGAACCGCGGGCCGGCGCCGCCAGGCATCAGCGCGATCTGGTCGCGTCCGGTCACCGCTTCGATCGCGGTGATCTTGGTGAAGCGCCGCACACCCGACAACCAGGCCACGGCGAACATCAGCACCGCGGCGACGAACGCGCCCGCCACCGGCCACTGCCAGGGCAGGCCCGGAGTGACGGCCTGCTGGGTCAGGTCCGTGATCTGCTGGGTGAAGGAGCCGAGCAGGGTGCCGACGAAGACGCCCAGACCGGCCCCGATGACGTAGGTGCCGAGCAACAGGGGAACCATCACCGCGGCCGAACCAAGCATGAGGTGCTTGGTGCGCACGCCGAACAACCGCATGCGGGCGAGCGTCTTGCGGGCGTCGTCGAGCGCGAGCCGCCAGGTCAGGAACAGCACTACGGCAGCGGTGAGTACAGCGATCACCGCGAACATGCCCAGGATCGTGAGCGAGGTCCTGAACGTCTTGCTGTAACCGGAGAGCAGGTCGCCGGGGTGCTTGATGTCGGCCGCGCCGTCGACCGCCTTCTGCGCCACGGCGGCGATCTCGCCACGGCTCTTCTTGCCCGGATCGAGGAGGAGCACGTCGCTGTTATCGCCACGATCGAAGGCGGTGGCGACACTGGGCAAGGGAGCGATGACCACGGCACCGCGGTTGGCGACCTCCCCGTTGAGCAGGCCGGCCACCTTCCAGGTCTGCATACCGGTGGGCGATCCGACATGGATCACGTCGCCCTTGCCCACTGCGTGGTCGTCGGCCCACACCGCGGACAGGAAGACCTCGTCGGGACCGAGCCGGGTACGGCTGATCTCGTCCGCCAGCGTCTTGTCGGTGAGGTTTCCAAGACGCTGATCGACGCCGAAGACGATGATCGGGGTCGTGTCACCGCCGGGCTTGGTGGCCACACTGGTGCTGATCACCAGGGCGCGGGAGCCCCGCACCCCGGTCTCCCGCTCGGTGCGGTCCACCACTGCCTTGCTCATGCCACCGGGGGCCCTCGCCTCCACCGCGACGACGTTGTCGCGGATGCCGCTGATGGAGGCGCCCTTGATCGCGTCCAGTACGGATGCGGAGACCAGCAGCATCGCGGTGGTCAGCAGTACGCCGCCGATGCCCGCAGCGATGGCGGCGGCCATCCGGGCGGGCCGCTGCCGCCAGCTCCTGCTCAGCGAGCGCGCGACCAGGCGAGCGGGGTCGAGCGCCATCACGCCTTCCTCTCGGTGCTGACCACTTGGCCGTCAACGATGGTGACGACGACGTCCGCGCCCGCTGCCAGGTCCATATCGTGCGTGATGATCAGCCCAGCCGCGCCGGTGGTGGCGACGAGCTTGTGGAAGATCTCCTGAACCTGCTTGCCGTTCTCCTCGTCGAGTGAGCCCGTAGGCTCGTCGGCGAAGATGATGGCCGGCTCGGCGACACAGGCTCGGGCGACGGCCGCGCGCTGCGCCTCGCCGCCGGATACCTGACTGGGCCACTGTCCGGCTCGGTGTTGGAGGCCGACCTCGGCCAGCATGTCGCGGGCCCGGTCGAGGGCCGCTGACAGCTTCATTCCGCCCATCACGAGCGGCGCTGCCACATTCTCCTCAATGGTCAGGGATGGGATGAGGTTGTCCTTCTGCAGGACGAATCCGATTTCCTTGGCCCTCAGTCCCGCCATTTCGGCCTCACTGAGTGTGGCCAAGTCCCGGTCGAGCAGTGTCACCGTTCCCGAGGTCGGGCGGTCGAGGCCGGAGAGACAGTTAGCCAAAGTGGACTTGCCACTTCCGCTCTTCCCCACGATGGCAACGAATTCTCCCGCGGAAACATCCAGACTGCAGTTCCGGAGGGCCGTCACCGTGGTATCTCCGCTGACAAATTCGCGCTGCACGTTTTTGGCGCGCAGCACTATTTTTTTCTCGGTCACTCGACAACCGTCCCTATCGATATGAATGAAACATGCCGCTGGACTGGGCGCGTCCGGCGGTACGGACCAGCCGATGGAATCGGTTCCGGTCGGCTGAATCAGCCGGTGAGTCGCCCGCGCAGGATTTCCCGCCGCACCTTGCCGGTAGCCGTCCTGGGAATGTCGTCCCAGGCCACTGAGCGGGGCGGTTCGAGCGAGGGCATGTCATGGGTCGCCGCAGCCCATCGCTCGTCCGTAATGGGCACGGCTCCTCGGCTCGCGATGACGGGGAGCAGCCTTCCGTCCGTCTCCAGAACGACGACTTCGGACAGTTCAGGGATACGGCTCATCAGCACGTCTTCGAGTGCGATCCCGCTGGGCGCCCCGTCCAGTCTCTCGACCTGCCGGTCGAGCAACCGGAGCGCACCGGAGCGCCCGAGCGAACCCCAGTCTCCGGAGTCCCACCAATCACCGGCCGACAGGTGTTCCGTGCGCTCGGGAAAGTTGAGGTAGCCGGCGAACATTCCCTTGGACCGCACCTGAATCCGGCCTTGCCCGCCCTGCGGGAGCTTGCGGCCGCTTTCGTCGACGACGCGGACCCGGTCATATCCGGGGATGGCCCAGCCGACGCGATGTCCCGCCAGCTCCGCATCCACACCACGTCGCCCCCGGGCCATGCCGCGCATGCGCACACGGCAGGAGATCGGTCCGAGTTCCGACTGCGCGTACACCTCGGTGAACACCGGCAGACGACGGCGTGACCCGGCAAGCATGCGGTCGACCGTCCGCGGGTGCATCGCGTCGAACGTGCCGAGGAAGATCCGCACCGAGGCCATCGCGCCAGAGGCTGCCAAGTCCTCCCACGTCACGTAGGTGTTGGGGTGCGTCTCCAGATACTCCGGCCGCCACCGCTCCAGCAACCCGCCGATGCTGTCCGGGTCCTCCGACGCGCACAACAGAAGCGACAAGCGTAGCCGCAGGGCGCTGAGGATGCCCGACAACGTGCGTACGTGCACGGGCGATATGGCCGCCGCCAGGTACCCCCGGAGGAACATCGGTCGCAGCATCCTCGTCTGCACAGACGACTGCTGGTAAAAGCTGGCACGGGTATGGATAACGAATTTCGGCACACCCGTCGTGCCGGACGTGTGAGTCGCCAAGTAGGGGCGGTCCGGAGCTCTTTCGACGCCGTTGGGCGGCAATGGTTCCGCGACCTTTGCAGAAGGGCGCGACACGGCGTCCTCCCAGACCAGCGTGGCAGCGTTTGAGGACAGGCCGTCAGGGAAATCACCCGCGCGCGCTTCGCTGATCAGCAGATGCATCGGGTACGGCACGTCTTCAAGCGCGGCCCGCGCGGTCTGCGCGTCGAGGCCAGGGCTGATCAACACCGGGATGGCGCCGATGGCGGTCAAACCCGAGACCGCCACAAGAATGTCGAGAGGGTTGTCCAGGCGCACCACACACCAGGACTCCGCTGAGATACCCTCGGCCGCCGCGGTATATGCAAAGCGTTTTGCGGCGGCCGCGATTTCGCTGGGTTCGACCGTACCGCCCTTGACCACGACGGCTGCGGATTCATGGTCGGTTGCCCAAGGGCGTGTGGCGACGCGGCCCACGGCAGTCAGTTGAGCGAAAAGCAAGTCAGCAGACTGAGGCGTCTCCATAGCAGCATCTCCCCCGAGATAGTCGGGTGGTGAGGCATTTCGCTTCACTACCCGAAAAAATGCTCTAGCCAACTACTGACTGCCCGCCAAGAAGACTAGGACTTCCAGGCGTTGGCTGGTTCAGCAGGTGGAAGAATCTGATCAAGTTCTGGATTGCGTTGTCAAGCAAAGTCCGCTGCTCGCCCTCAGGGAAAGCTGGCCCATACGGCTCGTGATCATCACGTCACTGCTGGTCAGGTGGCCTGGGCGGGCCCAGGGCGGGCGGGCCGGTCCCGCAAGGCGCGTGACCCACGTCACGCGGAGCGGCTCTCATCGCACCGTGAGAACCGGACGGGGTGCCACCGCGGCGACCGACGGCGTTCTCGCGATGGACCAGGGGCGTTAACGCCGGCCGCTGCCAAGTCGCCACCGGCCGGGCGGATATGGCTGTCACCGGCGTCCCCCGGATCATAGGGGATAGCTATCGGCTCGAACCAAAATACGTCTTGGACCAATGCGACTAGTACGTCTACGGTCAGTGTTCATGGCACTGGCTACACGGACGGACCGACGGCCGTCGATGACGCGAACGCTCTGGGGATCAACCGTCGGCAAAAAGATCGTCATGGCCGTGACCGGCCTGATCATGCTGTCCTACCTGGTCGTCCACATGATGGGCAATCTGAAGATCTTCTTCGGGGCGGGTGAGTTCAACGGTTACGCACACTGGTTGCGGACCCTTGGCGAGCCCTTCCTGCACTATGAGTGGGCGCTGTGGATCTTCCGGGTCGTGCTGGTCGCCGCAGTGGTCCTGCACGGGGTGTCCGCGTACCAGCTCAGTCGGCGGGATATCGCGGCGCGCCCCGTCTCGTACGCCCGTAAGAAGCGGCGCGCGAGCTATGCGACGCGCACCATGCGCTGGGGCGGCGTGATCCTTGGACTGTTCATCGTCTGGCACCTGCTGGACCTCACGACCCTCACGGTGAACGAGAACGCCCAAGCGGGGCACCCGTACGAGAATGTCGTCGCGACCTTCGACACCTGGTACGGCGATGTCATTTACATCGTTGCGATGCTGGCCCTCGGGCTCCACATACGGCACGGCTTCTGGAGCGCCGCTCAGACCCTCGGCGTGGGTAACGCGATCCGCGACCGGATCTTCAAGACCGTCGCCAACGTCCTCGCGGCGGTGCTGACCCTGGGATTCATCTGTGTACCCGTCGCCGTCATGACTGGAGTGGTGAGCTGACATGACCGAATACACCGAATACGGTGTCGGCGAGCCGATCGCCGACACCAAGGCCCCCGACGGCCCGATCGCCGACCGCTGGGACCGCCGCCGCTTCGAGGCGAAGCTGGTCAACCCGGCCAACCGCCGCAAGCACACGGTGATCGTCGTGGGCACCGGCCTCGCGGGCGGTGCGGCGGGAGCGACGCTGGCCGAACAGGGCTACCACGTCGTGCAGTTCTGCTACCAGGACTCGCCCCGTCGCGCCCACTCCATCGCCGCACAGGGCGGCATCAACGCGGCCAAGAACTATCGCAACGACGGCGACTCGGTGCACCGGCTCTTCTACGACACCGTCAAGGGCGGCGACTTCCGCGCCCGCGAGTCCAACGTCCACCGCCTCGCCCAGGTCTCCGCCGCGATCATCGACCAGTGCGTGGCGCAGGGCGTCCCCTTCGCCCGCGAGTACGGTGGCCTGCTCGACACCCGCTCCTTCGGCGGCGTCCAGGTCTCCCGTACGTTCTACGCCCGCGGCCAGACCGGCCAGCAGTTGCTGCTCGGCGCCTACCAGGCGCTCTCGCGGCAGATCGCGGCCGGCAGCGTGGAGATGCACCCGCGCACCGAGATGCTCGACCTGATCGTCATCGACGGACGGGCACGAGGAATCGTCGCCCGCGACCTGATCACCGGAAATATCTCCACTTACTTCGCCGACGCCGTGGTGCTCGCCTCCGGCGGCTACGGCAATGTCTTCTACCTGTCGACGAACGCCATGAACTCCAACGCCACCGCCATCTGGCGGGCCCACCGGCGCGGCGCGTACTTCGCCAACCCCTGTTTCACCCAGATTCACCCCACCTGCATCCCGCGCTCCGGCGACCATCAGTCCAAGCTGACGCTGATGAGCGAGTCACTGCGCAACGACGGCCGGATCTGGGTGCCCAAAGCCCAGGGCGACACCCGCCCACCTGCGGAGATTCCCGAGGACGAGCGCGACTATTACCTGGAGCGCATTTACCCCGCTTTCGGCAATCTCGTGCCGCGCGACATCGCCTCCAGGGCCGCGAAGAACGTGTGTGACGAGGGCCGTGGCGCCGGACCCGGGGGGCAGGGTGTCTACCTCGACTTCGCCGACGCGATAGCGCGCATGGGCAAGGAGAAGGTCGCCGAGAAGTACGGCAACCTTTTCGAGATGTACGAGCGGATCACCGCGGAGAATCCGTACGAAACGCCGATGCGCATCTATCCGGCGATCCATTACACGATGGGCGGGCTGTGGGTCGACTACGACCTGCAGACCACCGTCCCTGGTCTGTTCGCGATCGGCGAGGCCAACTTCTCCGACCACGGCGCCAACCGGCTCGGCGCCTCCGCCCTGATGCAGGGGCTGGCCGACGGCTACTTCGTCCTTCCCGCGACGATCAACGACTATCTCGCCCGCCACCCGCACCACGACAAGCTCGACGCGAGCCACCCGACGGCGGTCGCAGCCGTCGCGGAGACCACCGAGCGACTCGAGCGGCTGCTCGCGGTCGACGGCGACCGCACCCCCGACTCCTTCCACAAGGAGATCGGCGAACTTCTCTGGGAGTACTGCGGCATGGCCCGCACCGAGGCGGGCCTGCAAAAGGCACTCGGCCGCATCCCCGAGATCCGCGAGGAGTTCTGGCGCCGGATCAAGGTGCCAGGCAGCGGCGAGGAGCTCAACCAGTCCCTGGAGAAGGCCAATCGCGTCGTCGACTACCTGGAACTGGCCGAGCTGCTGTGCCTGGACGCGCTGCACCGCAGCGAGTCCAGCGGCGGACACTTCCGCGAGGAGAGTCAGACCGACGGCGGCGAGGCCGCCCGCAAGGACGACGAATTCTCGTACGCCGCTGCCTGGGAATTCACCGGCACCGGTGCCGCGCCCGTCCTGCACAAGGAAGACCTCGTCTTCGAGTACGTCCATCCCACCCAGCGGAGCTACGCATGAGGCTTGTTCTCCGCGTCTGGCGCCAGCGCAACGCTGACGCACCCGGCGCCATGGTCACTTACCGACTCGATGGCATCTCCGAGAACATGTCGTTCCTGGAAATGCTCGACACCCTCAATGAGGAACTCATTCTCAAGGGTGAGGACCCCGTGGCCTTCGACCACGACTGTCGCGAGGGCATCTGCGGCGCCTGCGGCGTCGTCATCAACGGCGATGCCCACGGCCCGGAACGCACCACCACCTGCCAGCTCCACATGCGCCACTTCCGCGACGGCGACACCATCGACATCGAACCGTGGCGGGCCGGAGCCTTCCCGGTCGTCAAGGACCTTGTCGTGGACCGCAGCGCTTTCGACCGGATCATCGGCGCCGGCGGCTACATCACGGTCCCCACCGGTGCTGCCCCCGAGGCGCATGCCACCCCTGTGCCGAAACCCGTCGCGGACGCGGCCTTCGAACACGCCGAGTGCATCGGGTGCGGAGCCTGCGTCGCGGCCTGCCCGAACGGCTCCGCGATGCTCTTCACTTCGGCGAAGATCAACCATCTCAATGTGCTGCCTCAGGGCGCACCCGAGCGCGAGACCAGGGTGCTCGACATGGTGGAGACGATGGACGCGGAGGGCTTTGGAGGCTGCACCCTGGCCGGCGAATGTGCGACCGCCTGCCCGAAGGGCATCCCGCTGCCGTCCATCGCCGCCATGAACCGGGAGTTCCTGAGGGCCAGCGTGCGGCCCCGCTGAGCAACCGAGGCTCTCGCTGAGATTGCCGACGCTATCCGGACCTGCGTAGGTCTCGGGTTCGCATCCCGAAGGCGGCTCAGCGCCAACCCCAGGTCAGAGTCCATTCTGACCTGGGGTTTTCTCGTTACCGCTGCCTGCCGGCCTCGGCCGACAGGTCCTTGAACTCCTGCCGGTCGTCCCGGGGATCGATGGGCCGCCCGTCCGGACGGCTGCCCCAGGGGCCGTTGTCAGCGTGCGGTGTGTGTGGGGGCGGCGGCGGAGACCGGGGCCTGGGCGGGGATCGGGGCCAGGGTGACCAGGGAGGAGAAGATCTCGCGGTCGTTCTGCTCGGCGGTGATCCGGACTCGGTCGGCGAACGGCTTCGGGGGCGAACCGTGCTCGGACGAACCGCTGTCGGTGAGCGGCTCGGCGGTGACCCAGCAGGGGACGTCGAGTTCGGCGTAGCGCGAGAAGACGGAATCCATGCCGGTGACGGTGACCGGCGCGGGGTAGGCGGTGGCCAGCGCGGCCTGGCGCGCGGCTTCCAGCAGCAGCATGCCGGGGGTGTGGTCGACCAGGTGGTCGAAGAAGATGGGGTGGGCCGTGTCGGTGCGCAGCTGCCAGCGGCGGGGCCGGTCGGTGGAGGCGAGCGCGACGTCCTCGAAGCGGTCGCGGCCGAAGGGCGTCATGGCGGCGGGGGGCGGCAGCGGCAGGGCGCGCGCGTTGGCCGCCGCGATGTCGGCGTAGGGGCCTCGCAGCCGGTTGTAGACGGCCCGGTCCTGGATGGTGAAGCGGGAGCGTGCGGTGGCCAGCTGACGGCCGGCTCGCTCGACCTCGACACTCAGCGTCACGGCGGACGCGTGCTTCCTGCGGTACGTGACGTCGGAGCAGGTGATGTGCAGTGCGACGTCGGCCGGGTCACCGTCGTCGTAGGTGGCCTCCGGGCGGATGTCGAAGGCGAAATCGTGCCACATCAGTTGATGGCCGAACGGCACGCCGTAAGCGCTGTGGGAGAGTAGGGGCAGGGTCTGCCGGATCGTCTCCGTCAGCAGGAGTGGATCGTGCAGTCCGTTCCGGCTGGTGTAGAACCGGTGGGTGCGGGGCCACTGGGCGATGACGGTGAAGGTGTCGTCCCCGGTCCGTTGCCAGCTCTTGAGCAGCACCTCTTCAGCGTTCGTCTTATGCGTGAATGCCTGGTCCACGGGTATGAGAGTGCTGGTGAGGTGACTCTCTGTAAGGTGCAACGACATGGCTCCCCCTGAATGCTGTGTCTTCGGGCGTGCAAGAACTGTGTGTTCGGGCGTGCGAGAGTGGCAGCGGCGCTCTGTGGGGCGAGTAGGCCGGTAGGAATAACATAGAGGTCGTTCTTTTTGTTTGTCGAGGGTTTGGAGGGCGAGAGTTATGGCACGACCCCGTCAGGAGCGTGCGGAGCAGACGCGCTGGGCGCTCCTTCACGCGGCAGCGGAAGCATTTGATGAACACGGTTACGCCGGGGCGGGGTTGAACAAGATCCTGGGACGGGCGGGCGTCACCGCGGGCGCCATGTACTTCCACTTCAAGTCCAAGGAGGACCTGGCCAGGGCGGTCGTGGTCCAGCAGGCCGCCGAGCTGTGCTTCCCCGAGAAGAACGTCGGCCTCCAGCAGCTGCTGGACATGTGCCAGTACCTGGCCGTGCGGATGCAGGGCAACGTGCTCTTCCGCGCCGGTGTCCGCCTCGCGGTGGAGCAGAACGAGACGAACCTGCTGGACTACTCGATCTATGACTGGTGGGCCGAGCAGTTCCAGGAGCAGCTCATCAAGTCCAGGGAGCTCGGGCAGCTGCTTCCAGAGGCGGACGAGGCGCGGTTCTCCCGGGTCCTGGTCGCCGCTTACACCGGAACGCAGATCATGGCCAGGATCTCCTCCGGCCGGGCCGACCTGCCGGACCGGATCAGTGACATGTGGCGATGTCTGCTGCCCGCCATCGCGCCCCCCGAGGTGATCGCCACCCTCGACGTCTCGCCCTGGCCGTCGGGCCGGACTGCCGAGGGCGCGTGAGACCTGTGCGGGTGCTGGTGACGGGTGGGACGGGGTTCGTCGGTGCGGCGGTCCTGCGGGAACTGGCGCGGGAGCGGGCGGGGGAGTCGGCGGGGGAGCCCGCTGTGTCGGTCCGGGCGGTGGCGCGCACCGTCGCCGCCACCCACTCGATCCCCGCACCCGCCGCTGGGGACGGAGCGGCGAGCGCGGGAATCGAGTGGGTGGCGGCCGATCTGTCGGACCCCGGCTCGCTGCGGGGCGTGACCGACGGCGTCGACGTCCTGGTCCATCTTGCTTCACGTGTTTCCGGAAGCGAAGAGGAGTGCGGCACGGTCAACATCCACGGCACCCGCGCCATCCTGGCGGAGGCCCGGCGCTCCGGCGTGCGGCGGATCATCCACCTGTCCACCGCCGCGGTCTACGGTCCGGGCCCCCACCGCGGCATACCCGTCGGCGGTGTCACTCCGCGGCCGCTCTCGCACGCCAGCAGGACCAGGCTGGCCGGTGAGCGGTACGCGCTCGACGCGGGCGCCGTCGTGCTGCGGCCGGGGCTGGTGTCGGGGGCCGGTGACCGCTGGGTGGTGCCCGCGCTGCGGGAGCTGCTGGAGCGGGTGCCGGCCGGCTGGGACGGCGGGCGCGGGCGCGCCTCCATGGTGGACGTCGGCGACCTGGCCCGGCTCATCCGGGCGCTGGTGCGCACGGGGGCCGCGCCGGACGGCGGCGTGTACCACGCCAGCCACCCCGTACCCGTTCGCAATAGTGAACTTATGGCGCGGCTGGCGGAGTTGACGGTGCTGCCGGCGGTCACGGGCAGCCTGTCCTGGGCGGAGTGCCTGCGACGGCTGCGGGAGACTCCGGGGCGGATCAGCGAGCGGCAGTTCACCCTGCTCGCCGGGGACCACTGGTACCTGAGCGATGACGTCTGGCGGCTGACCGGATGCGCCGAAGGCCCGGGACCGCTGCAGCGGCTGGCCGACGCCGCGCCCTGGTACCGCGCCCACCTCGCCGGCGCGGTCTGAGCGCGGGGCCGGGGACGCCGGAGGTCTGAGCGTCGGGCTCCGGGGCGCCGGGCCTCGGGCTCCGGGCCTCCGGGCTCCGGGCCTCCGGGCTCCGGGCCTCCGGGGCGCCGGGCTCCGGGCCTCCGGGATGCCGGGCTCCGGACGTCGGCCTCCGGGACGTCGGGCTCCGGCCTCCGGGACGCCGGCCTCCGGGACGCCGGAGGACCGCTTCCTGACTGGCTGGGACCGCTCCCTGGCCGGCCTGGGGTCGCTCCCCGACCGGCCTGGGCCCGCTCCCCGACCGGCCCACCGCGTTCCGCATAGTGGGAGAGATGCTCAAGTCGCACCGGATGCGGCCCTTATCACCATCGTCACGCCGAACCGGGGATAGGTTCCTCAAGTATTCCCCAAATATCTGCTCTCGGAGTGTCCGCTCAACGCCGCCCGGGGGCAGCCCCGTTGCCTATCGAGGTGAAGCCGTGGTGAGACAGACAAGGGCCGAGCGCACGCGTCAGACTCTGATCGCAGCCGCCGCGACACAGTTCGACCAGCAGGGCTACGCCGGAACGTCGCTGTCCGGTGTCACCCGGACCGCTGGAGTGACGATGGGTGCGCTGACCTTCCACTTCCCCGCGAAGGCGGACCTGGCGGACGCGGTCTGCGCCGAGGGCGAGACCGCCACCCGGGAGGCGCTGGCCCACGTCATGACGGACCGGACGCCCGGTCTGCGGTCGGTGATCGAGCTGACGTTGGAGCTGACCCGGCTGCTGGAGGACGAGGTCAGCGTCCGCGCGGCGGCGCGGCTGGCTCAGGAGCGGGCGACCGCGCACGCCCACTGGCATGCGGTCTGGACAGAAGCCCTGCACGAACTGCTCCGCAAGGTGCGCGCGGCCAAGGGCCTCCAGGTCGACGCGGAGGAACTGGAGCTGCTGGCGGTGTACCTCATGGCCGGCGCCGAAGCCTTCATCCGGTCCGGCCATAAGGGAACCAACGTGCAGGAACAGCTCAGCTGCCTCTGGGTGCTGGTGCTCGCCGGCGTCCCCGGAGCCGCCGGGGAAATCCTGCGCGCCCCGCCTCGCCGCTAGGTCCTGTCTCCCGGACCGCCGCGGGCTTCCGGGCTTCCGGGCTTCCGGGCTTCCGGGCTTCCGGGCCTCCGGGCCTCCGGGCCTCCGGGCCTCCGGGCCTCCGGGCTGATCCACGGCGATCCGGGAAACAGGACCCAGTCCGCCGCGTGGCAAGAACCGCGTGGCAAGAACCGCGTGGCAAGAACCGCGTGGCAAAGAACCTCGTGGCAAAGAACCTCGTAGCGAGAACAACGCTGTAAAGCTGTAAAGGAGACATCGCTGATGACCCGACGTCATGCCCTCGTCACCGGAGGATCACGGGGGATCGGCGCCGTGATCGCCGAGCGGTTGGCCGCCGCCGGACACGCGGTGGCCGTGCACTGCCGGGCGGACACCGCCGCCGCCAAGGCCGTCATGGACAGCCTGCCCGGCGGCGGCCACACCGTCGTGACCGGCGACATCGGCGACCCCGACCAGGCCCGCGCCATCCTCGACACAGCGGTGCGCGAGTTGGGCACCGTCGACGTGCTGGTCAACAACGCGGGCGTCTACGCCGAACAGCCGGTCGCCACCACCTCCTACGCCGACTGGCAGGCCGCCTGGCGGCGCATCACCGACATCAACCTGCTCGGCACCGCCAACCTCACCTGGTGCCTGGTCGACCACCTCATGCACCGCGTCCAGGGGCCGCAGGGGGCGCGCATCATCAACGTCGGCTCACGCGGCGCCTACCGCGGCGAGCCGGACGCCCCCGCCTACGGCGCGAGCAAGGCCGCCGTGCACGCGCTGACCCAGTCGCTCGCCCAGTCGCTCGCCCCGCACGGCATCGCGGTGACCGCCGTCGCCCCCGGCTTCGTCCGTACGGACCTGACCGAACCGATGCTGACCGGACCCGCCGGCGGCGCCATCCGGGCCCAGAGCCCGTTCGGGCGGACCGCCGAGCCCGCCGACATCGCGGGCGCGGTGGCCTGGCTGGCCTCCGCGGAAGCGGAGTGGTCCAGCGGCGCGGTGCTCGACCTCAACGGCGCCTCGCACCTGCGCTGAACCACCGGCCCGCGCTGAACCCCACCGAAAGGAACATGCCGAGCCATGGACGGAACCGCCGGAACCACGGTGCGCGCCGCGCTCCTCCAGATCGCCGTGCGGCCACAGGAGCCGCCCGCCGCCAGACGGGAACGGGCCGCCGCCCTCGTACGGGAACAGCGCGGCGCCGATCTCGTGGTGCTGCCGGAGCTCTGGCCGGTCGGCGCCTTCGCCTTCGACTCCTTCGCCGAGCACGCCGAGCCGCTCGACGGTCCGACCGCGACTGCGATGAGCGCGGCCGCGCTCGACGCGGGCGTCTGGCTGCACGCCGGCTCGATCGTCGAACGCGGCCCGGACGGCGCCCTGTACAACACCTCGCTGCTGTTCGCGCCCGACGGCCGGCTGCACCGGACGTATCGGAAGATCCACCGGTTCGGCTTCGACCGCGGCGAGGCGGCCCTGATGGCGCGCGGCGACGAGACCGTCACCGCCACGCTCGCCGGTCCGGACCTCACGATCGGCCTCGCCACCTGCTACGACCTGCGCTTCCCCGAGCAGTTCCGGCTGCTGGTGGACGCCGGGGCGCAGTTCCTGGTGATCCCGGCGGGCTGGCCCGCGCGGCGCCGCGCCCACTGGTCGCTGCTGGCGCGCGCCCGCGCCGTGGAGTCCCAGGCGTACGTCCTGGCCTGCGGCACCGCCGGCACGCACGCCGGGGTCGAGCAGGCCGGGCACAGCGTGGTCGTCGACCCGTGGGGCGAGGTGGTGGCCGAGGCGGGCCCCGGCGAGGAGACGCTGCTGGTGGACCTCGACCCGGCGCTCGTCGCCAAGACCCGGGACGAGTTCCCGGTGCTGCGCGACCGGGTGCTCGGCCTGCCACGGCCGCGCTGACCACGGCCGCGCTGAAGGTCATGACTCCGGTGCCGCTCGCCCGTGTCCACGGTAGCGGGCGGCATTGTGCTGTCCCCACCCGTGCGCCAAGAGCACTGCTCCAAGGCGCCCGGTCAGGAGGGGATGTGATGTTGCGTCAGCCCCAAGGGATCAGTCCAAAGTCATCCGTCGGAAGCCCTTGCGCCGAAGTGTGCAGCTGTGTAACGCTTCTCGGCGAGGCGCTCTGCCCTTTTACAGGAGCTGTTGAGCTGCCGTCGCGTCGCTTCGTGCGGCGCTTTTTCTTTGCCCTCTTCCACCCCTCCACCTCCTCCACCCCCCTGCTCCCCTTTCCCTGTTCATGCCGTTTCCCGTTCCGGCGTTGCCGCCGGCGTTCCGGAAGGTGATGAGACCATGGCGGACCGCGCCTCCTCGCAGTGCACATCCACCCGTTGCCGCAGGACCGCCGGCGGCGCCATCCCCGGCCGCCGAGCCGCGCAGGGCGCCCGGCTCTGCGCACCCTGCTCCCGCACGCTCCTGCGTGACCTCCAAGCGCTGCCCGCCCTCTACGAGGAGAGCGAGCAGTACCTCACCCCAGCCAGCAGCACGGCGCTGACCCAGCGCGTCACCGGTACCCGTGAGAACACGCTGCCGGTGAGCGAAACGGCCCTGGAGGCCCGGCACGACACCCTCGCCCGGATCTCCTCCTGGGCCAGGCTCGTGGCCGACGAGCGGTCCTGCTCCGCCGCCTCCAGCCGTACCGTCGCCGCCCTGGCCGGATTCCTCGCCGGGCACGCCGACTGGCTGGTGACCCACCCGGCCGCCGGGCGCGCGGCCGACGAGCTCGCCGCGACGGCAGCCGCGCTGCGGAACCTGTCCGCGACGCCCCGCGCCCAGCTCGTACCGCTGGGCAGCTGCGTCGAACCCGGCTGCGACGCCGAGGTGTCGCTGCCCCGCCGGGGCGGGGACGACCTGGTGCTGCGCGGCCCGATGTGCGCGGCCGGACACGTACTGACGCCGCGGCAGTGGCTCGCCCTGAAGGCGGCCTCGTGATGACCGGGAACACCAGGCGGGTGCCGACGGCGCTGGCCGCCCTGGCGCTCGGCGTCCCGGAGGGAACCATCCGGCAGTGGTCCCGCCGGGGCCGGATCACCCGGTACGGCACCAAGCGGCAGGCGCTCTACGACCTGTCCGAACTCGCCGCCCTCGCCGAGGAACCCCGCGCCACCCCGCGCGGCTGACCCGCGTCCCCCTCAGCCCCCTCATCCACCCCAGCCGCCTCAGTCACCTCAGCCACCTCATCCGGCTGAACAGCTGACCGGCTGACCAGCTGAACACCCACCCGTCCGGCCCATGGCCGCGCGGAGCTGACGCATGTCCGCACTCGGGAACCCGTCCCGAGATTCACAAGGAGTAGCAGTGGCCGCATCGCAGTGGCAGGAATACTGGACGACCCGGCGCGCCCCGTTCATCGAGGAGTGCCGGCAGGCGCGGGAGGATCTCCTGCGCGACCTCAAGGACCCCCACGCCGCCCAGGAGCGGGTGCTCGCCGACCTGATCGACATCGGTGCCGCCTCCCTCCACTGGAAGGAGAAGGGCTACCGGTCCATCGCCGACGACCCGTCCACCTTCCGGTCGGTGCTGCCCATCATGAGGTACGCCGACTTCACGCCCGAGATCGACCGGGAGACCCGCACCAAGGGCGGCGTGCTCTCCTGCAGCCCGGTACTGCGCTGGCTGAAGACCAGCGGGACGACGGGGGTGCCGAAGAGAATCCCGTACACGCTGCACTGGCTGCTGAAGTACCGCATTCCCGCCATGAAGGCGATGTGGGGCACGTACCTGGAGCACCACCCGGAACTCCTCGCCCACCCGTACGCGACCCTCGACACCCAGACCGTCCGCGAGGACGTGTACGACTTCGTGCACGGCGTGGGGCACCAGGCGATCAGCAACCGGCACCCGCAGATCAACAGCCGTGACTGGAACCCGCCGTGGTACGAGTCCCCCTGGTTCGGCCCCGACGCGCCCGCCACCCACTCGGGCCGGATGTACCACCGCATCCGGCATCTCGTCGGCCGCGAACTGCACTACATCTCGGCGATCAACCCGAGCACGCTGATCTCGCTGCGCGACCTGATCGCCGAACACGGCCCGGCACTCGTGCGCGACCTGCGCGAGGGCACCCTCGAAGGACTGCCGTGCACCGACCCTGACGAGGCGGCGGCCCGCCACCTCGAAAGCGTCCTGGCCATCGACGGGTTCAGCCTCAAGGACGTCTGGCCCTCGCTGACCTTGTACAGCTGCTGGCTGTCGGCCTCGGCGGAGCTGTACCGCACCAAGCTGAGCGCCGTGCTGCCCGGCGTCAGCAAGCTGCCGTTCATGAGCTGCGGCACCGAGGGCGTCACCACCATCCCGGTCGACGACTCGCCGCACAGCCAGCCGCTCGCGGTGAACCAGGCGTACTTCGAGTTCGTACCCGCCGAAGTGCCGCTCGGTGAGCTGCTCGAGGCGGGGGAACGGGTCGAGACGCTGTTCTTCGACGAGGTGGAGGCGGGCCGCGACTACCACCTGATCATGTCGCAGGGCAACGGCCTGTACCGGATGTGGACCGGCGACATCTACCGCGTCGACAGCGTCGTGGACGGCACCCCGTGGATCCACTTCGTGTACCGCGACGGGCTCTACCACTCCTTCACCGGGGAGAAGATCACCGAGGCGCAGGTGACCCAGGCCATTCAGCAGGGCATCGCCGACTGCGGCCTGGAGCCCGGTCTGTACATGTGCGGGCCGCGCTGGGCCGAGCCGCCGCACTACACCGTCGTCACCGAGGTGGCGGAGCCCGCTGCCGAGCTGGACCAGGCGCTGTCCGAGGCGGTGGACCGCCAACTGGCCGAGATCAACATCGAGTACGCCTCCAAGCGCGACAGCGGACGCCTCGGCCCGATGCGGGTCGTCACCGTCCGCCGGGACGCGATCACCGCGTACGTCGAGGCGCGCAGGCAGGCGGGCAACTCCACCCAGTACAAGTACAAGCCCTTTCAGCAGGACGTCGACTTCGTCGCCGACATCGTCGGCCGCTGAGGAAACGAAGAACACGAGAGAAGGAGACCAGGACATGCTGGAAACGAAGCGGCCCCCGCAGAACATCCACCGCGAGATCATCGATGTGCCGTCCACAGCGGGCGATCTGGCCCTGCACGTGTGGCAGCCGCACCGCACGGAGGGCGCGATCAAGGGCGCGGTCTTCTACTTCCACGGGCTGCAGAGCCACGCGGGCTGGCTGTGGGAGGCGGGCCCCCGGTTCGCCGACAACGACATCGCGTTCTTCGTCCTCGACCGGCGCGGCAGCGGCATCAGCCCCGGCCCGCGGCACGAGATACCGGACACCAGGACCGTGCTCGACGACTACGCCGCCGCGCTGGCACAGGTCCGGGAGCTGATCGGCGACGACGTGCCGCTGTCGCTGTTCGGCCACTGCCTCGGCGGTTCCTTCATGGCGGCGCTGATGCACGACGAGAACTTCACCACCCGCTACGACGCGGCCATCTTCTGCTCGACGTGGCTGGGCCGGCTGCACGCCACACACGACGAGGACGAACTCCTGGCGCTGGCGCAGGAGCGCAGCGAGGAACCGTGGAACCCCGGGTTGAAGGCCGCGGACTTCACCGACGAGGTGCAGTACCAGCACTTCATCGACCACGACGACCTCGCCGTACGCGAGCTCACCCGCCGCTCCCGCACCACCCTGCTGGAACTGGAGCAGCTCTACCTGCGGCCGGACCGACCGCTGCCCGACGTACCGGCGACCTTCGTCTCGGGCATGACCGACCCCATCGTGGATCTCGACGCCACGCACGAGGTGTTCCACACGATGCTGTCCGGGCGCGGATGCCTCATGCAGTTGCCCACCGACAAGCACTACCTCTTCTACACCGATGTGAGCGACAGACTGATCGACTGGGCGTCGACGTACACCCTGCTCCAGAGGCTGGACCGTGATGCCTGAGCCCCGCAGGGCGCAGCTGTACCGGGTGGAGCTTCCCATGCGCACCTCCTTCGACCACCCCGCGGCCCGGCGCACGACCTCCGACAGTCTCGTCCTGAGCCTGGAGGCCGACGGGGTGAGCGGGATCGGCGAGTGCGCGCCGCGCCGGTACGTCACCGGTGAGACCGCCGACTCGGTGACCTCGGCCCTGCGGCGGGTAGACCTGGACGCGGTGTTCGAGCTGCTGACCGGGGTGCCGCCGCAGGAGCTGCTGGACCTGCTGCGCCGGAACGGTTTCAGCACGACGTTCCAGCTGGGCGGCGGCAACAACCTGATCTGTCTGCTGGAGACCGCGGTACTCGACTGGCTCGGGCAGCGACTCGACCTGGGAGCGAGGGCGTTGCTGCCGGGACACGGGCAGGGGTGGGCGCGCGGCCCGCTGCTCATCTCGCAGGTCCTCGACTTGAGCATCGAGGTCGAGGAGTTCCTCGCCACCCGGGGGCCGTTCCACTTCGTCAAGATCAAGGCGTCCGGCGACATCGAGCGGGACGCCCGCACGGTCAAGTCGGTCCGCGGGTACGTGGGCGAGGACGTCACCGTCATGGTCGACGCCAACATGTGCTGGACGCCCACGACGGCCGTCCCGAACGCCTGGCGGCTGCGCGAGAGCGGCGCCGACTACGTCGAGGAGCCGCTGCCCAAGGGCTCCTGGGACGGCCTGCGCGCCCTGCGCCGCGAGGGGGGCATCGGCGTCATGCTCGACGAGTCGGTGTGCACCGCCGAGGACGCCCACCGGGCGGTGCGGGAGGAGGCGTGCGACGCCTTCAACATCCGCGTCGCCAAGAACGGCGGCACCCTGGGCGCCGCCCGGCTCATCGCCTACGCCCAAGCCCACGGCCTGCGCTTTCAGCTGGGCGTGCAGGTCGCCGAGGTCGGTCCGCTGATCAACGCCGGCCGGGCGCTGGCCTTCAACCACCCGGGCGCCCTGACGGTCGAAGCGGGGCAGTCCGACCGCTTCTTCCCCGACATGATCGTCTCGCCGCGCCCGGCTGTGAACCGTGGCGCCAACACCATCTCGCCCGCGGAGGGCGCCGGCTGGGGCATGACGCTCAACGACAACGCGAAGCGCTGGCTCGTCCCGGACTTCTGATCGTTCGGTACACGCGCAGTCCGTATGCCTCGCAGTCCATACACGCGCTCGCAGTCCATACACGCGCTCGCAGTCCATACACGCGCTCGCAGTCCATACACGCGCTCGCAGTCCATACACGCGCTCGCAGTCCATACACGCGCTCGCAGTCCATACACGCGCTGTTCGTATACCCGCAGTCCCTACACCCCCGCAGTCCGTACCCACCCACAGGAGGTATTCCTCATGACCGTGTTCTTCGAGTGCGTCCATCGAGGCCGGCGCCACTTCGGCCTCGGCAAGCCCGGCGACGGTGAGCCGCTGGTCCTCTACCCGCTCGGCGACGACGATCCGCTGCCGCTGGTGGTGGCGGCGGGCGGCGACGGCGCCGCACTCGCGGCGGCGCTCACCGCGGGGAGGGAGGCGGTGACGGTGCCGGCCGCCGAGCGCGACACGGTGAGCTTCCGGCCGCCGCTGCTGCCGCGGTCCGCCGGGGACGCCATGGTGGGCGGATTCATGCAGACCCACAACGTCAAGGTCGACGCCAGCACCCAGTCCCAGCCGAACTGGTTCCTGAAGGGCCTGGGCGACGTCCTGAAGGTCTCCGGCGAGGACCTGGCCGTACCGTCGAGCGCCGTCGCGCTGTGCGAAGAGGCCGAGGTCGTCCTCGTCTACGTCACCGACGAGCAGGGCCGGCCGAGGTACGCCGGTTACACCTTCGGCAACGACCTCACCGACATCGGCCGGTTCAAGCGGCACGCCGGGCACCTGTCGTACGCCAAGCTGTGCGACGCGGCCGTGGCGCCCTGGCTGTTCCTCGACGCGCCGCCGCAGCTGGTCGAGGGGCGCGTGACGATCGAGCGCGACGGGCGGCCCGCCTGGGAGGGCGACTTCACCACCGGCGCCAAGGCCCTGCACTACGGGCTGGACGCCATGGTGTCCGAGCTGTTCTCGTACGAGGCGCTGTGCCACCCCGGCCGGGTGCACTACGTCTTCATCGGCGCCGACCGCAGCAGCTTCCACGCGGGCTTCCGGATGACCGGCGGGGACCGCGTCACCATCGAGTTCACCAGCCATGACGTCACCTTGTCGAACGTGGTCCGGTGGCCCGCGCAGGCGACCGCCGCCCCCGCCGAAGGGTGAGCGCCGTCAAGGAGGTGCGCAGGCTCAGCGACATCGAGGCGACCTTCGCCTACCGGCACGCACTGATGCACGGGGACACCCAGGTCACCACGCACGTCACCCTCGACGCGGCCTTCGGCCCGGAGCAGGTGGAGCGGGCCGTGCGGCTCTGGGCCCGGCGTTTCCCGCTGCTGTCCCTGCGGATCGGCGAAGCGGGCGGGAGCCTGTGGTTCCGGCAGAGCGGCCCGCCGTGCCCTGGCCAGCTGGCGCAGTGCGAACTGCCGGGCGCCCGGACCCCCGCCGACCTGCTGGCCGACGAGGTCAACGACGTGTTGCCCGGGGGCGGCCGGCTGTGGCGGCTGCGCGTCGCCCACGACCGGATGGCAGGGGTGACGCATGTCTACTTCACGCGCCACCACGCCCTCTCCGACGGGTACGCCGAAGGGCGGCTGGTGCGGGCCCTGCTGGACCTGCTGTTCGGGCGGCCGGGGGTGGACGGCGTCCCGTCGGCAGTGGAGGATCTCGCGCCCAACGCGGACGAGCTGACGTACCGGCCGCCGCGGCGCGACCCGCCGGTATGGCCCGGGACCGCGTCGCGGCCGGGGACGGAGCATGAGCAGGGGATGGAGCACGGGCAGAGGACGGAGCACGAGCAGGGAACGGAGCGCGGGCAGGGGGCGGAGCACTGTCCGGGCGCCCGGTGGCCGTTGGAGCGGACCGGGCCCGGCGCGTCGGCCGGCGAGTCCGGGCAGCCGGCGGGGCAGCGCGGTGCGGACCGGCCGTGGCGGGCGCGCGGCACCGGCGTCGTATCGCTGTCGCTGCCGCCGCGCGAGAGCCTGCGCCTCAAGCGCTGGTGCGGCGAACGCCAGGTGACGATCAGCCAGTTCCTGGCGGCAGCCCTGGCCGAGTCGTACGCCCGCACGACAGGGCGGGACGAGGTCGTGCTGTCCAGCACGGTGTCGTTGCGGCAGCGGTACGCCGAGCACGTGCTGGTGCCGGAGGCCGGCTGCTTCCTCAATGTGGTGCCGACGCCGCTGCGGATCGGCGTCGGCGGACCGGTCGGCCATGCCCGTGCGTACGCCCGCTCGCTCCGGGCGGCGGACGCGGCCTGGCGCCCCGGGTGCCGGGAGCACTCCCGGATTCGGCGGGCGGTGGAGGCGGAGGCGGCGGGTGAGGGCGCGGCCGGCATCAGCGTGACGGACGCCGGCTCCGTCGACGTCGCGCTGGGTGCGCACGCGGCCCGCGTGACGGACGTCCGTACGGTCGTCAACCGCAAGGCCGCCGCCGCACCGGCGGTGAACGCGCTGCATCTCTCGGCCTTCAAGGGCGCGCTCGGACTGTCGCTCACCTATCCGACGCCGGGCGCCGACGCGGGGGCGGCGCGGGCGACGGTCATGGAACTGGGCCGGAGGGCGCTGAACCCCGGCACCCCCTGAGCGCGCCCGCCGGGCGCTGTCGCACGCCCCGACTTGCCGAAGTCGTAGCGAGTCAGCGCAACCCCTTGAAAACAAAGAGGGTGTTCTCTATGTTTTCAGTTGCCGGGTATGACACGGCACCGGCGGCGGTGACACCAGAGGGGGGAACGCGCGATGGCTACGCAGCAGATAACGCAGCTGACACAGACAGCACAGACAGCACTGGCAACGCGAACAGCGCTGGCGACACTGACAGCACAGACAACGCAGGCACGGCCATCGGTCTCCGCGTTCACCGAGGCGGTGTTCGGCCGGCTGCCGAGGGCGGACCAGCGCAAGTGGGCGCACGCCTACCTGCACGGGCTGCTCACCACGCCCGGCAAGAAGACGGTGCGGCGGCTGGCGGCCTCGGTCTCCGACTCCAGCACCGCGGCCCAGGCGCTGCACCAGTTCGTCAACGACAGCCCCTGGGAGTGGGCGCCCGTACGGGACCGGCTGGCCCGGTGGGTGCAGGAGCGCACCCGGCCCCGGGCCGTGACCATCGGCCCGGCGGTCCTGCCCAAGCGGGGCGAGCAGTCCTGCGGCGTCCACCGCCGTTTCGTGCCGCAGAGCGGGCGTACGGTCAACTGCCAGGTCGGCATCGGGGCGTTCCTGTCCACGGGCGCCGACGTGGTGCCCGTCGACTGGCGCCTGCTGCTGCCCGAGCACTGGTCACAGGACCCGCAGTCGCGCCGGCGCGCCCGTATCCCCGACACCGAGCCGGGCGACCGCCAGGGCTCGGCCACCGCGCACGCCCTCGACCTCGTCGACGGCATCGGCGCCCGCCGGGACCTCGCCGGGCTGCCGGTCGTGGTGGATCTGACCGGGTACAGCGACAGCGGGGAGGCCGTGCGCGGGCTGGCCGCCCGTGGCCGCCGCTTCGTGGTCGCCCTGCCCGGCAGCCATCCGGTCCTCCCCATCCCGTCCGGCCCGTCCGTTCAGCGCCGCCGGCCGGAGGCCGACAAGCGACGGCTGACCGGCGACGGCCACGCCCTTCCCGTACAGCGCCTCCTCGGGCAGCACAGCCCGCGCCAGCCCCGTACGGCGGGGCAGCCGGCCTTCCTGACCGGGCTGGTGAGGCTGGGCGGCGTCGACTCACCCCTGCGGGTCTTCGCCGAAAGCCCCGCGCCGGGCCGCGTCGGGCAGATCTGGATCACCGATCTCGTGCACCGGCCCCCAGGAGAACTCCTGGACCTCGCCCGGCTGCACGCCGGCACCGCAGACACGCTGGAGCGGCTGGAGAACGACTTCGGCCTCCGCGCGTTCGAGGGCCGCTCCTTTCCCGGCTGGCACCACCACATGACGTTGGTCTCGGCCGCGTTCGCGTACAGCAGCCTGAGTCGCGGCGTGCCCGCCTCCCCGTTGCCCGCCTCCCCGTTGCCTGCCGCCTCGTTGCCTCCAGCCCCGCCGCCTCCCGCCCCCTTGCCGACCCTCACCCGAACGGGGTGCAACCGATGAACCTTCCCAGAGCCTTCTGGCTGCTGTGGTTCGGGCAGACGTTCAGCCGGCTCGGCACACTGGCGCCCGCCTTCCTGATCCTTTACCTGGAGCAGGGCGACCTCGTCACCGACCGGATCACCCCGCTGATCGTCGGGCTCTTCGGCGCGGGCATCGTGATGTCCGGGCTGGTGGGCGGAGCCGTGGCGGACCTGATCGGGCCGCGGCGCACGATCATCGCCGCCCAGCCCGTCACCGCCGTCATGGCCATGCTGTTCGTCGTCACCGACAACGTCGTCGCCCTGTGCGCGCTGTCCCTCGCCACCGGCTTCCTCTCCGCGGTGGACCGGCCCGCCGGGGCCGGACTGATCGCCAAGATCGTTCCGCAGGAGCAGTTCTCCAAGGCGTACAGCCTCTTCCTGGTGGGCTTCAACGTCGGCATGTCGCTCAGCCCGGTCATCTCCGGCTTCCTCCTCGCCTCCTACCCGCCCGCCCTGTTCTTCGTGTGGGCGGCGTGTGCCGCCATCTACGCGGTGCTGGTCCGCGCGCTGCCGGCCGACGAGGTACGGGCCGCGGAGCGGGTACGGGACGAGGGCGCCCCGCGAGGGGCGGCCGGAGGCGGCGCGTCGGCGCTGGGACGCGCGGTGCGGGGGGTCGCCGAGCCCTTCCAGTCGCGGGTCCTGGTCGCCTTCCTGATCCTCTGCTTCCTGCTGGCCTGCATCTACCTCCAGATCAACTCGGCCCTCCCACTGGACATGCGCGCCAGCGGTCTGACACCCAGTGACATCGGTGTCGTGCTGGCCATCAACGCGGTGCTGTCCATCGCCCTGCTGCCCCTCGTCCCCAAGGTCGTCGGCAGCATGCGGGAGGAGACCCCGCTGGTCCTGGCCGCGGGCCTGATCGCCATCGGGTTCGGCGTCAACGCACTGGCCGGCGACATGGTCTCGTTCATCGTCGCCACCGTCGTCTGGACGCTCGGCGAGGTGCTCTGGGCGCCGATGTCGGCGACCTTCATCACCAACCGGGCGCCGGAAGGCCGGGTCAGCACCTACCAGGGCTCGTACTTCTTCGCCTGGAACGCGGCGTTCGTGGTCGGCGGCCCGATCGGGCTCACGGTGGCCAACGCGTACGGCTACGCGACGCTGTGGACCGCCACGCTCGTGCTCGGGCTGGGCGTGGCCCTCGGCTTCAAGCTCATGACGCGGATTCCGGACACCGGCCCCACGGTGGCCCCGGACCTCGCCGGCCCCACAACGGCTCCGGACACCGCCGGCCCCACAACGGCCCCGGACCCGGTCGATGCCCCCACCACCGCGGCCCCGGACCCCGTCGGCACCGCCGCGGCTCCCCCCGCCGCCGACGACCACACCCCCCTCGCACCGACCACAGAGACAAGGTGACCCACACCATGACCGCACGCCCCACACCCACCCCCCGTACCGCCCTGCTGATCGGCGCGGCCGGCGGCATGCTGCGCGAAGTGGCCCGCGGGCTGGCCGGGGAAGGCCACACGCTCGTCCTGTTCGACCGGGACGAGGAGGCCGTCACCCTGCTGGCGAAGCAGCTCGAAGAGCTCACCCGGGTCGAGGTGGTCGTCGGCGACATCACCGACATACCGGCCGCCGAGCGCCAACTCACCGACATCGTCGAGCGGTTCGCACCGTCCATCCTCGTCAACGGCGTCGGCGGCGACACCCGCGTCATCGGCTACGCGGATCTGACCACCGACCACTTCAGCCAGGCGTACCTGGAAAACGTTGTCAGCAGCTGGATCGCCGTCAAGGTGTGCGCGCCCCACATGGCGAAGAACGGCTACGGACGCATCGTCAACTTCGCCTCCGCCGGCGGTCGCACCTACAGCCACTTCAACAACGCCGCCTACGTGGGCGCCAAGGCCGCGGTCATCGGCATGACCAAGCAGATGGCGTACGAGCTCGCCCCCGCCGGAGTCGTCATCAACGTCGTCGCGCACGGTCCCATCGCCACCGACCGGGTGGCCGGGGCCTGGGAGCGGCGCGACCCGGAGCAGAAGAAGGCCGTGCTGTCCAAGCTGCCGATGGGCCGCATGGGCACCGTGTCCGAGGCGGTCGGCAGCGTGCTGCACCTGTGCTCGGAGAGCGCCGGCTACTCGACCGGCTCCGTCATCGACATCAACGGCGGCCTCTACATGTGAGCCGCTACAGGTGAGCCGCCTCCACTGGTGAGCCACCTCCGCATGTGAGTCGCCACCGCCCGGAAGGAACATCCCCATGGCGAAGTTCATCGTCGAATTCGAATACAACGTGGACCGCGCGGGACGCCAGGAGCTGCACCCCGCCCACGCCCAGAACCTCCGCGACCTCGCCGACAGCGGGGTGCTGCTGCTCGGCGGACCGCTCCCGGACGAGAACGCCGGACTGCTGCTCTACGAGGTCGAGGACCGCCAGAGCCTCCAGGAACTGCTGGACGACGAGCCCTACGTCAAGGGCGGCGTCGTCGCCCGGACCCGGATCCGCCAGTGGGCGCCGGGCAAGGGCAGCTGGGTCGCGGCACTGAGCCTGCCCGCGGCATGACCACACGGGGCTCCGGGGCCGCTGAGACGCACCGGGTCCGCTCGCACCAAGCACGAAGGAAGTCAGCCACCGACATGAACCCCACGCCCACCGTCCAGGAAGACACGCCGGCGCGCACGGCGCTCCCGCAGAACACGCTGCACGCCGCCATCGTCGATCCGCAGATGGACTCGATGAGGCTGCTCAGCGAGACCGCGATGAAGTTCCCCGACGCCCTGTCGTTCTCGTCCGGCGCCCCGTACGACGGCACCCACGACATCGCCAACCTGTCCGTCCACATCGACCGCTACGTCAAGCACCTGCGGGACCAGGGCGTGCCCGAGCAGCGCATCACCCGCATGCTCTTCCAGTACGGCCCGGTCAACGGCTTCATCCAAGGCGAAGTCGCCAAGATGCTCCAGCACGACGAGGACATCGACGTCCCCGCCGAGGCGATCATGATCACGCACGGCTTCCAGGAAGCGACCCTGGTCGCGCTGCGCGGCCTGTTCGCGTCCCCCGACGACGTGCTGCTGTCGGTGTCGCCCGCCTACGTCGGCATCCGCGGCGCCGCCCGCATGCTGGACATCCCGGTCAAGGGCATCGTCGAGGGCCCCAACGGCCTGGAGCCCGAGGCCGTGGCCGCCGCCGCCCGCGCCGTCCGGGCCGAGGGCAAGCGCCCGGTGGCTCTCTACCTGGTCCCGGACTTCTCCAACCCGTCCGGAACCGTCGTCCCCCTGGAGGCCAGGCAACGCCTGCTCGACGTGGCCGCCGAGGAGGGACTGAAGATCCTGGAGGACAACCCGTACGGCCTGTTCGCCCGGGACGGCGAGAAGATGCCGACGCTCAAGTCGCTCGACACCCGCGGCGACGTGCTCTACCTCGGCTCCTTCGCCAAGTCCGCCTTCCCCGGCGCCCGTCTCGGCTACCTGGTCGCCGACCAGATCGTGGAGTCCGAGGACGGCGGCCGGCGCACCCTCGCCCAGGAACTGTCCAAGGCCAAGGCCATGTTCAGCGTCGGATCGTCCTCGCTGTCCCAGGCGGCGATCGGCGGCATCCTGGTCGAGAACGACTACGACCTGCGCAGTGCGACCCGCGAGTTGGCCGCCGTGTACCAGGAGCGGCTGGCAGTCACCCTCGACGCGCTCGCCGCGCACTTCCCGCCCGAGCGCTACGCCGAGCACCAGGTGCGCTGGAACGTGCCGCGCGGGGGCTTTTTCCTCACCGTCGAGGTGGGCTTCGCGGCCGACCTGGCCGCGATGGAGCGCTCCGCCCGCGACTTCGGCGTCAGCTGGGCGCCGATGAGCATGTTCTACATCGACGGCGGCGGCGACCGGGAACTGCGCCTGGGCTTCAGCAACTTGGCCCCGGACGCCATCCGCGAGGGCATCGCCCGCCTCGTCCGCTTCATCGAGTCGGAGGCCCGCTCATGACACCCGCTGCGCCCGTGTCAACCTCACGCCGCCCGGTCGCGGTCGTCGTCGACGGCTACTCGGCCGGCAACTTCTACCCGGCCGCCTTCGCTGCCCAGGGCGCCGACGTCGTCCACGTACAGAGCACGCCGGAGCTCATCCCCACCATGGCGCCGCCGGACCTGACGGCGTACGCGGAGAACATCGTCTGCGCCGACGAGGGCAAGCTCGTCGAGATCCTCCGCACGTACGAGCCGCTCTGCGTCATCGCGGGCCAGGAGTCCTGCGTACCGCTCGCGGACCGGCTCAGCGAGGCGCTCGGCGTCCCGTCCAACGGATCGCGGCTGTCCACCGCCCGCCGGGACAAGTACGAGATGATCGAGGCGCTGCGCGGGGCCGGCGTGCGGTGCGCGAGCCAGTTCAAGAGCGGCGACCCGGCCGCGCTGGTGAAGTGGGCCGACGACCGGGGCCGCTACCCCGTCGTCATCAAGCCGCTCAGCTCGGCCGCCTCGGACGGCGTGTTCATCTGCGACAGCTCCGAGGAGGTCCGCGCCGCGGCTGAGAGCGTGCTGTCGGCGCAGGACATCTTCGGCTTCTCGAACACCGAGATCCTCGTGCAGTCCTACCTCGCGGGCACCGAGTACATCGTCGACACCGTCAGCTGCGACGGCGAGCGGTACGTCTGCGGAGTCTGGCAGTACGAGAAGACGCTGCTGGCGTCCGGCAAGAACATCTACAACCGCGACATCCTCGTCGATCCCGACAGCGACCTGGTGGCGTCACTCGTCTCGTACGTCGACGAGGTGCTGGCCGCCCTGGGCGTGCGGTGGGGCCCGGCGCACGCCGAGGTGATCATGACGGACGAGGGTCCGGCCCTGGTCGAGATCGGCACCCGGCTCAACGGCAACATCAACGCCCCCTTCCACGACGTCTGCCTCGGCGGCAACCAGGCGCAGCTGTCCGCCATGGCCTACGCCCAGCCCGACGAGTTCCGCGCGCGGCACGGCGGGAGCGTCTACCGCAAGCTGCAGTCCGCCGTCGTCTACAACACGCCCACCGAACTCGACGGGGTCGTCGCATCGGTCGACGAGGCGGTCGTCGAGCGGATCAAGAGCCTGCCGAGCGTCTTCTTCACCGCCGTGAAGGTCAAGCCGGGCGCCCGCCTGAAGCCCACCGTCGATCTGCTGACCAGCTCGCTGCGGGTGTACCTCACGGCCCCGGCCGAGGAGCAGCTCACCGCCGACTACGAGCGCGTCCGCGCCCTGAAGGACTCGGTGTACCGGCTGGCCTAGGGCCGGTCCTGGCCTGTCCCGCGCCGTCCGGACAGAGCTACCAGGCCCCCCGCCGCTCGCTCTCATCCCGTTCCGCGCGCCCCTTCTCGCGCGTCACGCACCCCCTGCCTCACCCCACTCCCGTACATCCCCTCCTCACCTTTCTGGAGCATCGCTGTGCACAGCCGTATCGGAATCTTCCTGTCCCCCGTTCACGAGACCGGTCAGGACCCGCACCTGGCGATACGCCGGAACCTCGACCTCGTCGAGCACGCCGACAACCTCAACTTCGATGAGGCCTGGTTCGGCGAGCACCACACCCTCGGCTGGGGTCTCGTCGGCGCTCCGGAGACGATGATCGCCGCGGCCTCGCAGCGCACCCGTCAGATCAAGCTGGCGCACGGCGTCGTGCCGCTCTCCGGGCACCACCCCTTCCACGTCGCCAGCCGCGCCGTCCACCTCGACCACCTGACCCAGGGGCGCTACATCCTGGGCACCGGGCCGGGCGTGCCCTTCGACGCGAAGATGTTCGGCCTGGAGCAGCCGGTGCAGCGCCGCCGGCTCGAAGAGGCCCTGCCGACCGTCCTGGAACTGGTCAACGGAGACAAGCGGGTCACGCAGAAGACGGACTGGTACGACCTGCGGGACGCCAAGCTCCAGCTGCCCCGCTTCAGCCCGGACGGCATCGAGGTCGCCATGGCGACCTCCGGCACCTCGCAGTCCAGCCCGCGGCTGATCGGGCAGTACGGCCTGAGCATGACGTCGTTCGCGCTGCCCTTCGCGCTCATGACGCCGGGCGCTCCCGCGCACATCGGCCTCGCGCACCAGTGGAAGTACGCCGAGGAGTCCGCCGCCGAGCACGGGCAGACCCTCGACCGCGCCAAGTGGCGCATCGCCCTGCCGGTGCACGTCGCGGAGACCCGCGAAGAGGCGTACGCCGATGTCCGCGAGGGCTACGACCGCTGGCTGTTCGAGTACTTCGCCAAGGCTGCCGGGCGGGAAGTGATCAGCCCGGGAGTGTCGCGCGAGAAGGCCCTGGAGGCCCGGGTCGAGTCCGGCGGCGCCCTCGTCGGCTCGGTCGACGACGTGGTGGCCGGCATCGAGCGCATGCAGGAGATGACCGGCGGATTCGGCAAGCTCCTGGTGTACGTCGCGGACTGGACGTCGTACGAGAAGACCAACCGCAGCATGGAGCTGCTCGCCCGTTATGTGTCCCCCCGGCTCACGGGCTCCGCGGCCCGCCCGCAGGAAGCGGTCGACTGGGCGATCGCCAGCCGGGCCAAGTAGGCAGCGCGGGCGGGGTGCGGGCGGACCCCCCCGGCC